>DAIEST010000232.1 GCA_027346125.1 Leptospirillum sp.
TTTAACAGAGAGTATGTCTCGGGGGAAAGGCCCCAGGATCCTCCTCAGATACGGAGGGGTATCCAGTGCGAGCGGGTGGTGAGGCAGGGAAGATGCTCCTCCGGAATGGCATGGCAGGTCTTGTGTACTCCCTTTGCTCTGCGGGCAAAGGCTGGCCCATTTCCTTCCCTCTCCACGCCGGGAACCGGTCGTGCGGGTTCCCCCGGCAAGCGGCTCAAGACGTTTCAGTGCTCGTCTCCCGCCAAAAAACAGAAACTGTCACTTTCTCTCGTATGGAATCCGGAGATTCGGGGGAGGATAGGAGACGTTCTGACACTCTCTTTAGTGAAAATTCACCACGAGGGAAGGGGATATTCCGGTTTTTGGAAAAGCCTGAAAGTCGGCGCAGGCCGGAAAGCCGGCTGGAACGAAATGAGAGACAACGGAAAAAGAATCCCGTAAAATGATGCCGCCTTCAGTCTGTCGTGTTCCTTAGTTGCGGTCAATCTCTATCCGGGCGATATCGTGCGTTCTGGTTTCAATCCAAAGCAAAAGCGGTTCATGGTTCTGGGAACCGGTTCCGGCGTCGGAAAATCCCTGATTGTGGCAGGTCTGTGCCGATACGCCCGCAATCTGGGGCTTTCCGTGGGACCCTTCAAGGCCCAGAACATGTCCAACAATGCCGCCGTGGTCCCGGGGGGAGGGGAGATCGGCCGCGCCCAGTATCTTCAGGCGCAGGCGGCCGGCCGGACTCCGGAAGTCCGGATGAACCCGATCCTGCTGAAGCCGCTGGGAGAAGGGCTTTCCCAGGTCGTTTTCCTGGGTCATCCCCTGGGAGTCTACGACATCCGGGGATACCGGGAATTGAAGAAAAAGCTCGAACCCCGGCTCCGGGAGATTTTCTGGGAGTATGCGCGGGACCTGGATGTGGTCTTTCTGGAGGGCGCCGGATCTCCGGCGGAAATCAACCTTCTGGAGGAGGACCTTGTCAATACCCGGATGGCTCGATGGGCCGATGCCCGTGCGATTCTGGTGGGGGATATCGAGCAGGGGGGAGTGTTTGCATCGCTCTGGGGGACATGGAGCCTTCTTCCTCCGGAAGACAGGGCCGTGATCCGCTGGATGGGAATCAACAAATTTCGGGGGGATCCCTCCCTTCTTCTTCCTGGATTTTCTGAAATGAAAGCCCGGACAGGGATCCCGATCCTGGGAGTCCTGAATCATCTGGGAGGGCTTCCGTTGCCGGACGAGGACTCCTTTCGCCCCCAGACGGAAACCTCGGAAGGGACCGGGATGACGAGACTTCTGGTCATCGAATGGCCCCATCTGTCCAATCGGTCCGATTTCGATCCGATCAGGATGGACCCCGGGGTTCATCTTGAGTTCGCCGGTCTCGACCGTCTTCCCGTTGGAGAGTTCGATACCGTTTTTCTTCCGGGGACGCGTCAAACGGTGGGAGATCTGGAGATGTTCCGTAAATCCCCCTTGTACGACTGGTTTCTGGGATATGTTTCGGATGGCGGCAGCGTCGTGGGAATTTGCGGTGGATACCAGATGATGGCGGCGGATCTGATGGATCCGGACAGGGTGGAGTCGAATCGCGCCTGGACACGGGGGCTGGATCTGCTGCCTTTTTCCGTCCGCTTTTCGAAAGACAAGATTTCCCGGATGGTGAAAGTGCGGCCCAAGGGATCCCGGTTTTTCGAGGAGGCATTGTCCGGCAAAGGAGACCTGGCCGGTTACGAGATCCGGCATGGACGCCACCATTCTCATGGAAAGGAAGAGCTCTTCGACCTTCTGGATCCGGAAACCGGAGCGGAACTCGGGAGAGAAGGGTTCATTTCCGGAGACGGGCGAATCTGGGGAGCCCCGGTTCACGGGCTCTTCGAAAACGATCTCTTCCGGAGCCTGATCCTGAACCGATCGGAAAAGAAGGATTCTCCGATGCCTGTCCGTTATTCGGAAAATCTTGAACAGGCGCTGGATCGTCTTTCGGTTCGGGTCCACCAGGCATTTCCCCTTTTAATCCAGCCATGAGCGCGTCATGGGATCTTACGTTTCCGCTCCTCCTGTTTCTTTCCCTTCTGCTGGATACGTTCTGGGGAGGGGCATTCTACCGGTTCCATCCGGTTCTGGCCATGGGAGCGATCGGGAGGTTCCTCGAGGAGCAATTCCTGGCCCTGACTGACTCTCCGGTCGGTCTGCGGGTGATGGGAATCGTTCTGGCAGTGACGGTGCCCGGGATCTTCATGACCGGAAGCGCCACTCTCCTTTTTCTGCTGGGCATAAACGGGTACCATGCGCTTGCCGATCTCCTGACTGTTTTCTGGGGATATCAGCTTCTTGCGGGAAGAAGTCTTGAGACTCATGTCCGGTCGGTTTTCCTGTTTCTTGCCGAAGGGAACCTTCCGGAAGCCCGGAACGCTCTTGCCATGATCGTGGGCCGTGACACCCGGGATCTCGATCAGACGGAAGTTTTGCGCGGAGCGATCGAATCGCTTTCGGAAAACACCAACGATGCCCTTTGCGCCCCGCTGTTCTTTTTCGCTCTGGGGGGGATTCCTCTCCTGATGGGGTACAAGGCGGTCAGTACGCTCGACTCGCAGGTCGGATACAAACGCCTTCCCTATCGGGATCTGGGCTGGGCCAGCGCACGGCTTGACGATTTCCTCGCGTTTCTCCCCGCCAGATTGACGCTTCTTGCCCTGATTCTTCTGTTCGGGCCTTCTGCGGCACGAGCCCGGGGGGTTCCTTTCCGTCAGATCCGGGAGGAGGCATGGGAATACCGTCTGGCCCACCCGAGCCCGAACAGCGCGCATCCGATGAGCGGGTTCGCGGCGCTTCTGGGCGTGCGCATCGGGGGAGGCGCCTCCTACGGGGGCGTCTGGTCACCCAAGCCCTGGATCGGGAGGGGACGCGAACATCTGACGCCGGAGGACCTTCAGCGCGCGCTCAGGATTTACCGGCAGTTTCGCTGGAGTCTCCTTTCGGGGGTGGGGGTGATTGTTTTCTTGTGGACGGTGGGGCCTCTTTAGGAAAGGCTGTTGCATGGAACCGGATCTGTTTTCTGGACGTTTCCCCCTGACTGCGAAGGGGGCATGGGATCATGGGGGGGCACCGTTTTCCGGCGAAGGAGGAGACGTCCGGATCCTGGATGCCAGCACGACGGTCAACCCGTTCGGCCCCCCGTTTTCCATGACAGATGCGATATCCGACGCAAGCCGGAGTTTCGACCGGTATCCCGAAGCGTGGGGAGAATCCGCCGTCGCAATCCTTTCGGCTTCCTTGCCGGTTCCGTCGGAGAATCTGGTGGTGGGGCCCGGGTCTACTGCGTTACTGTACCGATGGATGGAAGCGGTCCGCCCGAAACGCCTCGTTCTGTTCGAGCCGGTTTTTTCCGAATACCGCAAGGCGGCTCTGCTGTATGGCGTTCCGTGCGTGACCGTTCCGGCCTCCGACCCCATTCCGTTTGAAGGAGGCGAGCCTCCGGAGCATTGCCGGAGATGGGGCATAGACCTGTCCTCCTCCCTGTCCATTCAGGCAGGGGACCATTTTGTCCTGGTGAATCCTGTCAATCCGACGGGACAGGCGTTTGCACGGAACGCACTCCTGAGCTTCTGGGACAGGGTTTCTTCCGGCGGGGGATCCCTGCTTCTGGACGAGTCCTTCCAGGATTTCCTGCAAGAGCAAAGCTCCCTGTTGCCTGAGGTCGCGGCGGGAACCAAAGGTCTTTCCATCCTCCGGAGCCTGACCAAATCGACGGGTCTTCCCGGAATCCGGACGGGCTGGCTGGCCGGAAGTGCGGAGATGATTTCGTCCGTCCGGTTGCGCATGGGCCCCTGGCCGATCGGTGCACTGGAAGAGTCCGTCATTCGCCATTGGGCCAGAGCGTCCGATGAAGCAGAATCCCTTTTCAGGCGGGTGAGGGATGTCCGGGGGGAGCTTTCGGCCCGTCTTGTTCGTCTGGGATGGAAGGTCGCGCGGGGTGAAAGTCCGTTCCTGTTCGTCTTTACCGGCTGGGGAGATCAGGCCTATGGACGCCGGGAAACGTTTTTTCTCCGCTCCGGCCTCTATCTGCGCGTGGCGGACGGCTTCGGCCCCCCTACAGGGACGGATTACATTCGGCTGGGATTCGGAGCGTTCCGGGATCCCGGCAAAATTGTGACACTCCTCACAGAATCGTCATAAAGCCTTAATATAGCTTGTTTTGTGTGTTTTTGTGAGCATTGCGTATCATTAGATAAGAGTGATAGAATGTCTTTCAATGTATTGTTCATGCAACTTTAAGTGGCGGAAGAGATTCCAGGGAGGACTTTGTTGATGAAAGGACATACCTTTAACCGTCTCTTGACCGTTAAAGAGGTTGCCCAGATTCTGGGTGTGTCCCCTGTGACGATTCGGGCATGGGACAAGAGCGGAAAGATCAAGACGATCCGGACTCCAGGAAACCAGCGCCGGATTCCCGAAGAAGAGCTGAAACGAATCCTGGAGAACTCGAACAAATAGCTCCCGCAGAGACTGTTGTGGGCCCGGTGTCGGTGAATCGTCCCCCATTGATGCCGGGCCTTTTTTTGCCCGGACGCTTCCTGGAGCGCCCGAGGCCGTTGCGGTCATGTCAAAAACCGATCCGATTCTTCCCGGGCATTCGTGAATTGCCCGGGCAATCCAGTCAAGGAGGGAAATAGCGCGCATGAGTCCAGATCAATCCACGAAAACGGGAACAACCCGGACGGAAAGCGACAGCATGGGACCGATCGAAGTTCCGTCCGATCGGCTCTGGGGCGCCCAGACCGAACGGTCTCTCCACCATTTTTCCATCGGACAGGACCGTATGCCGATCGAAGTCATCCGGGCCATGGCTCTCCTGAAGAAGGCCGCGGCGATCGTCAACCGGGATCTGGGAAAACTGACGCCGGAGCGGACAGACCTGATTGTTCGGGCTTGTGACGAGATCATGGCCGGAAAGCTGGATAGGGAGTTCCCCCTTTATGTCTGGCAGACAGGTTCGGGAACGCAGACGAACATGAATGTCAACGAAGTGGTCGCAAATCGGGCAATCCAGATTGCGGGCGGAACAGTCGGGTCGAAGAATCCCGTTCATCCGAACGACCATGTCAACATGTCCCAGTCCTCCAACGACACGTTCCCGACCGCGATGCACATTGCCGCCGTCATGGCGCTTGAAGACCGCCTTCTCCCGTCTCTTTCCGGACTCAGGGAACGCCTTGAGGCCAAGGGCCGGGAGATCGGAGAGATCGTCAAGATCGGACGGACCCATCTCATGGATGCCGTGCCGTTGACGCTCGGGCAGGAAATTTCCGGTTATGTGGCCCAACTGGTCCAGTGCGAGGCAAACCTCCGGGGTGTCATCGGTCCGCTCCTGCGATTGGCGATCGGGGGTACTGCCGTGGGGACGGGCCTGAATACCCACCCGGAATTTGCAGAACGAACCGCCCGGGAAATCGCCCGGATGACAGGTCGGCACTTCGTGTCGGCCCCCAACAAATTCATGGCCCTTGCAGGGCATGAAGAGCTGGTTCAGGCCAGCGCTTCCCTTCGCACGCTGGCGGTCTCGCTCATGAAAATCGCGAATGATTTCCGATGGATGGGATCCGGGCCCCGTTGCGGTCTCGGGGAGCTTTCCCTTCCCGAGAACGAGCCGGGAAGCTCGATCATGCCCGGAAAAGTCAATCCCACCCAGTGCGAAGCCCTGACCATGATCGCCGTTCAGGTGATGGGAAATGATACCGCGGTGGCATTTGCCGGTTCCCAGGGCAATTTCGAACTCAATGTCTACAAGCCCCTGATCATTTTCAATGTGCTTCATTCCCTGGAGATCCTGTCCGACGGGATGTCCAACTTCGGGGAATTCCTGGTGGATGGCGTTCGTCCCAACGTCGATCGGATCCGGACCCACCTCGAAAATTCCCTGATGCTGGTGACGGCACTTTCGCCCCATATCGGTTATGACCGAGCGGCCAAAGTGGCCCACCAGGCTTTTGTAGACAATACGACACTGAAGGATGCTGCGGTCGGGATGGGCTTTGTGACGGCCGACCAGTTCGACCAATGGGTTCGTCCGGATCGGATGACCGGTCCTTCGGCCTGACCGGAAGTCCTGTGTGATGCTTGATTTCGAGGGGAAAGGCGGCTATATTGCAAAGCTACCCAGGTGACTGTCTCCTGAAATTCTGAAGAGAGTTGAGTGCTTCCTGTCTGTGGCCTTCCCGCTGGCCTCGTGTTTTGGAGTCCATCGGAATTCCTCGGGATTCCTTTCCGGAAGGTGCCGGATCGGGAAGATGGTCAATGGTGTTTTCCTTATCGGTTCGGGGCGTAGCGCAGCTTGGTAGCGCACACCGTTCGGGACGGTGGGGTCGAAGGTTCAAATCCTTTCGCCCCGACCAATTTTTCCCGTTTTTCTGTATTGATCCGTCTCAGAGGTTACTGTCGTCATGCCTTCCAGTCCATCTGAACCAGTTACGGAGGCGATTCGTGTATCTGGCCGGGTGCAAGGTGTCGGGTTCAGGGCTTTTGTCCAGAAAAAGGCGTTGCTGCACTCCCTCTCCGGATATGTCGAGAACCGCTCCGACGGTACTGTTTTTCTGGAAGTCTCGGGATTTTCCGAAGCGCTCGATTCTTTTGTCCGGGAACTCTGGAAAGGACCATCTCCCGCCGCTGTGGTCGAAAACGTCGAGCGTTCGCGGTCTCCGGGGAAGATCTTTCCTCCTGGTTCCTTCGAAATCCGCCGGGCCTGAGCGAGGGGGCTTCCCTCCCTCCCTGATTGAGGGCTGTCGATGAGCAGCGATTCTCCTGAAAGCGAGTTCCCCTGGTCTCTGTCGTCTTTTTCTGCGGATGAGGAGGATCGTCAGTCTCCTGCTGAAAAGCAGGGAGACGATCGTTTGGAGAACGCGTCGGCGAATGGGGATGACCAGCTTTCCGCACTGGGTTCCTACCTGAAGAAACTTCAGAAATCCCGTCTTCTCACCCCCGAAGAGGAACAGAGCCTGGCCCGCCGGATTCAGGCCGGGGACGAGTCAGCCCGGCAGGCCATGATCCAGTCGAACCTTCGCCTGGTCGTTTCCATTGCCAAACGGTATATCGGCCGTGGGCTTCTCCTTGAAGACCTGATCGAGGAGGGGAACTTGGGGCTGATGAAGGCCGTTTCCAAATTCGACCCCGAGAAAGGCTTCCGTTTCAGCACCTATTCGTCATGGTGGATCCGCCAGTCGATCGAGCGTGCCATCATCAACCAGGGGCATACGATTCGTCTCCCGGTCCATATGATGGAAAAGGTCAACTCCTATCTGAACACGATGGAGCGAATGGTTTCGGAAGGCCAGAACCCGGACATGGAGGAGGTTGCCCGGAAGAACAAGCTGAAGCTCCGGGATGTCCATGAAATCCAGGCTCTTCTGAAAAATACGGTCTCGCTGGATACGCCCATCGGGGACCGGGAAGACAGCACGCTGAGGGATATCATCGTCGATGGGTCGAGCATTTCTCCGATCCTCTCGATCGAAGCCCGGGAAGAACGGACGCTGCTGATGGAAAGTCTTTCGATCCTGAAGGACAAGGAGCGCAGGGTGTTGAGCTTGCGTTTCGGACTTCAGGAGACCGGCAGCGAAGAGGGGATGACGCTGGAAGCGATCGGGCAGATGCTGGGCGTCACGCGGGAGCGGGTTCGTCAGATCGAGGGTTCGGCGTTGGCAAAAATGCGGGCGTATATGGAGGACCCGCGGGAATTCCGGAAAAAACACAGATGGAGGGAGACGCACGATATGGACTTTAACCGGTGGGTAAGACAGATTCCGGATTTTCCGAAAAAAGGGATCCTCTTTTATGATTTGATGCCGCTTTTCGGAGAGCCATCCGCTTTCCATGCCCTGATCGATGCCATGGCAGCCACCTACCGGGATCAGGGGATCAGCAAGGTCGTTGGGATTGAAGCCCGGGGCTTCATTCTTGCCGCACCGATCGCGGACAGGCTGAAGGCGGGGTTTGTTCCGATCCGGAAGAAAGGAAAGCTGCCGGGAGATGTTCACGAAGTCAGCTACAGTCTGGAGTACGGAACGGATACGATGGCCATTCACCGTGGAGCCATCCGTTCCGGCGAGAGAGTCCTTCTGGTGGACGATCTTCTTGCAACCGGCGGAACCGCCCGGGCGGCACTGGATCTGGTCCGGAAAGATGGCGGTCAGATTGCGGGCGCCCAGTTTGTGGCGGAACTGATCGGTCTCGGCGGTCGGGAAAGACTGGGCCAGGAAGCGGTACGCTCCATCCTGACCTACGAGGTTTGATGTGGCTTCCGGAACCGCGAACCGGAACCCGCTCTCTTCTCCTGAACCGGCGTTGCCCCGATCCCTGTTTACCGTGCTCATCGAGTATGTTCGGCCGATGGAGGAAGTCGAGAAGGTGGTTGCATCGCACCGGTCTTATCTCGAGGGCATTTTCCGGTCAGGTGCTCTTCTGGCGTCCGGGCCGCTTGTTCCCCGGACGGGCGGGATCCTTTGGCTCAGGGCCGGGAGCCGGGAAGAGGTCGAACGGATTGTACGGGAGGATCCCTATTCCATCAGCGGGGTAGCCACGTTCCGGATCCTTGAGTTCGAACCCAAGAAGCTGGTTCCGGGACTTCATTGACTTCCCGGTCCGACGGGATTTTCCTCTACCTGCCGATCGGCAAGGGGTGATTGGGGGAGGAAAGATCCATGAAGAACACATAGCGGTCTCCTCCCTCCCGCTTGGCTTCGTACATGGCCAGGTCGGCCTGGTGAATGAGATCTCTCGGGTCATGGGTCGTGTCGTCCGGGTACAGGGAAACGCCGATGCTGGCTCCCAGGGTGATCCTGTTCTTCCCTTCGGCCAACGGAGTCCTGATTGCGAGAAGGATCCGCTCCAGAATCCTCTCCAGGGACTGCCGGCTTCCGATGCCTGGCATCAGACAGACGAATTCGTCCCCTCCGAGTCTTCCGACGATATCTCCCTTCCGGATGACGGATTCAAGGCGGTCCGATACGGATTCAAGGATCCTGTCTCCCGCCTCGTGCCCGAACTGGTCGTTGATCGGCTTGAATCGGTCCAGATCGATAAAACAGACCGCAACTCCGAGGTTGCTCCGGTCGGTTCTTGCAATCTCCTTTTCCAGGAGGAGGTTGAGGAGAAATCGGTTGGGCAGCCCGGTCAGCGGGTCGTAGAACGCCCATTGCTGAAGCTTTTTTTCCCTGGCCTTCCGGTCGGAGACATCGGTCTGGACGGCAATGTAGTGGGTGATTTCCCCGTCGCTCTGTCGGATGGGGGTGATCCGCATTTCTGTCGTGCAGACTGTTCCATCCTTCTTCTGACCGGTTACTTCCCCCGAAAACTCCGTTCCGCTTTGAAGGCATTGCTGGAGACGGAGATAGTATTCCGGCTTCGGGATCTCCGGATCCTCCGATGAGGTCTGAGCCACGATGTCGGCCAGCGAATATCCCGTCAATTCTTCAAAGGCAGCATTGGACCATTCGATCCTGCCGTGTCGATCCGCGATGAGCATGGGTGTCGGGGACGATTCCATGGCCGCTTGTTGCAGGCGGCTTCGTTCCATGTCCTGATAACGCAGGAGGGCGATTCCGATCCGCTCCGAAAGATGATGGAGGTGGTTCAGTTGCCGGGGGAAGGTTTCATCGGGCCCCAGGAGGAGAAGAAACCCGCGGGGATTGGAACAGGCATCGAGTCCGAACAGGTGTCCTTCCAATGGGGTTGGACAGGACAGGAGCGACTGAAAGGGAAGGACCAGGGACCGGGGAAGCCGGTCCGATTGTTGTTTCAGTGCCTGGAGCGTTTCCGCCATTTTGCTCTGGAACGATCCTTCTGTCTCGATCAGGGTACGAAAACGGTCTGCCAGCGTTCCCGGTCTTCCTGCCAGGGCCAGGACGGACGGGACAAGATCGCTCTGCTCCTGCCGGAGAAAACAGCAGAATGAAAGATGAAACAGGTCGAGAAGACGGTCGGAAACTTCGGACATGATTCTGGAGATCGGTGTCTGGTTAAGCAGTTTGTGGTCGATTTCGTGTTCAAGGCGGCTTAATTCCTGAATAAAGACTTCTTCGGTCATGTCCCGGACGATCACCATGATCTGTTCCTGTCCGAGCAGTGTCAGAAGGGATGCACTGGTCGATACCGGAATGAGGGATCCGTCTTTCTTTCGATAATGTCCGGGAATATTCTTGGGACGCTCGTTCGATTTGACGGACCGGATTCGTTCCCGGATAACGTCGGGGGGAATTTCGAGAAAGCGGGCAATGGATTGTCCCTGAAGCTCTCCTGTCCCGAATCCCATGATTTTTTCGAGCGCGGCATTGGAATGGGTGATCGTCAGTGTGTCCGGGTCGAAAAGGTAGATACCATCCGGGGCATGCTGGACGATCTGCCGATAGATTCGTTCCCCTTCATCGAGGCCGTCTCCGACCCGAGCCTGTTCCGAACGGTCCCGGAAGGAGACGGCCATGGAAGTATCCGCTTCGGTCAGATCCTCTTTGGCGGGGATCAGGCTCAGTGCGACAGGAAGGAATGTCCCGTCCTTTTTTCTGAGAGAAATTCCGTTGGTCTGGACTGTCGTCCGTGACAGAAGCGCTTTCCGGACAGGGAGGGCGGAATCGTTTTCGGGGAGCAGGGATTCGAACGGGAGGCCGGTCAGGGATTGATTGTCGTATTCAAGAATCTTTCCGGCCAGGGGAGTGGACCGAAGAATCCGGTTTTCCCGGTCGAGTTCGAGGAACCCTTCGTTCAGACTTTCCATCATTCGCTCATAGAGACGAACCGTCCGGGAGAGATCCTCCGGGCGCCCCGCTTCCTCGGCCGGTTCCCGGAATTTTCCCGGTGGAACTTGTGATCGCTGTTCCTGGCCGGATGCGCTCCGGAAGACGGCTTTAGCGATGCGGGCGATATGAGCGAATGGAATGAACTGTTCGATTCCGACCGCTTCAAAAAAACCGATCCGGGAGGCATAGAGGGAGAGGATGCCGTCCGAAGCATTCTCCCCCTCCGGAATGGGGATCAGGAGCGCTTCCGGGAGCCCCCATTCCCGGGAAAGCCGGAATGCGTCCGGAGCAAGGGGACAGTTTTTGTCCTGCAGCCGGATTATTTCTGGCTTGTTGCGGTTGGAGGCGGATGCAAGAAGTTGTCGCTGCCATTCGAAGAACTGTTCGGCCCCCGGGAAAACGGTGTTTTTTTCGTCCGGAGAGACGACATGGAGGGAAAGGGGCCGGTCCGTATCCATTTGGTCATCCCATCCGATCCAGGCCATCCGAACATTGCCGGAGGCATGGAGAAGGGATTCCACGATATACTGCCGGACCCGTTCGGGAGAGGAATCCCGTGAGATGGAGTCGATGGCGGACAACAGCGCTTTCCCGATTTTTCCCCGTTCAGATGAAACATCCAGGGGCATTCCGGACCTCCTCCAACTCAAGCGTCAGACGAGAAGAATGACTCTTGTCTTCCATCTGTTCTTATGCAACGGCTACCGCCTCCAGATTCGGAGAGCCCACTTCCTCCGTGCCGGGAATCTTCTTCGGAGGGAAGAGCAGGCCTTCTGTAAGGGATTTCCCCATGAAATGACCCTTGGACTATAGCACACACATTTTGGACCGGGGTGAGACGGATGTCACTGATTGGTGTGGTATTTCTCCTGCATTCGAGGGGACCGGGTGGTTCCCTCGAATGGAAGAAGGCCGGTTATTCGGTGGAAACGGTCTGTTCGACCTGCTGGGCTTCGGGGATGATCCGGACAAAGCGGCTGAAGAGATCCGATTCCAGGAGGGAGAGTATCCATGCGGACTCCTCTTCCTGGCCCGATGCGGCGATCTCCCCGTGGTATTCCCTCAGCAGCCTTGCAATATGCCGGGCATCTTCGGGTTTCAGCGTGGTGATCACGACACGGGAGCCCTTGGCAATGCGACGCTTGATCGCCGCCAGATCGAAGCTCCATTCCGGCTGAAGGAGAAGATAGACCGTTCCGCCTGTCATTCCTGCACAGATCCAGGGTCCGGGATCGCCCAGGACGATAGCCCTCCCGTTCGTCATGTACTCGAAAGCGAATCCTTTCATGTTGGCCCGGATTCCGAGATGGCCGACCCGGTCGTCGACCGGATGGGTTATCCGGCCACCGATCACCATTTCGGCTCCGGAAAGCCGGATGCCTGCCCGGGAATCGGTGTCGCCCTGGATCAGGAAGGTCCCTCCCTGGGCGCCGTAGCCCAGGGATTTCCCGACCGAGCCGTCCACGAACCGCCCGGATTCGTTCCGGGCTTTCAGAACGACGATCCGACCGTTGATGGCGCCTTTTCCAACCCCGTCCTGGGCGCCCCCTGTGATGCGGATCGTCATGTTTTCCTTCATGAAGGAGCCCATGCCGTTTCCGGCCACGGAACCGTGATTGATGGAGACGGTCACCGGAGGGTGCCCCGGATATTCCCTGTAGAGGACGCCCGACAGGTGCGTTCCGATATTCCGGTCCATCGAGGAAGCGCCTTCGATTCTGACGGTGACGGAAGACGGGCGCTTCCGGAGTTCCCTGACCACTTCTTCGGTGATCTTTTCGGTCAGCGGGATCGCGGTATCGAATCCGATCCCGCAGAATCCTTCAGGTTCGATGTTATAGGTGGAGGGGTTCAGAAGGGGGGCGAGATCGATCCGGTCGAAATGACGCGGCTGGATCATGTATCCGGTCTGTCCCACGATCGACTGGGATTTTGCGACTCCCAGTTCTCCGACCAGGCGACGCAGATCCTCTCCCATGCCGGTGAAGAAATGGACCAGTTGGCGGACGGAGAATTCATAGTCCCGGGGAACGAACCGTTTCAGACCGTGGGCCTCTGCCTGTTCTTCCGTTTCGATCTGAGTGGCGATGCCGACATGGCATGTGTCCATCTGGCATTCCCGGCAGATGGTGCAGCCGATCGCAACCATCGGAAGCGTTCCGAACCCGATCCGGTTTGCCCCGAGACACATGAGTTTCAGGGCATCCACCGAGGACTTGACTCCTCCGTCCGCCCAGATTTCGACGTGGTCCCGCAGTCCGGCATAAAGGAGCGCCCGGTGCACTTCGGTGACGCCCAGTTCCACCGGAAGGCCGACGTACTTGAGCGCATGCATCCTGGCGGCGCCGGTCCCTCCGTCGAATCCGCTGACGGTGATGATATCGGCTCCCGCCTTGGCAATTCCGATACCGATCGTGCCGACGCCCGGAATGACGGGAACCTTGACGGCAACCCGTGCCCGGGGATTCGCGGTTTTCAGTTCATAGATGAGCTGGGCGAGATCTTCGATCGAGTAGAGGTCGTGGTTGTTGGAGGGGGAGATCAGGTCGACACCCGGAGTGGCCCGGCGGGCTTTGGCCACTTTCTGGGAGACTTTTTTCCCGGGAAGATGGCCTCCCTCTCCAGGTTTTGCGCCCTGTCCGATCTTGATCTCCAGGATGTTGGACGAGTTGAGGAGCGCAATATTGACGCCGAATCGTCCGGAGGCAATCTGCTGTCCGCGGGTTTTGGGGTATTTTCCGAGGAGGTCCAGAATTTCCCCTCCTTCCCCGTTCAGGCAGACGATGTTCATCTGCTCTGCCGCTTCCGCATAGGCCCGGTAGGCCACTTCTCCCTGGGAACCGAAGGACATGGAGCTGATGATGAACGGATACCGGTGATCGCCGACTCCGAGATCCACCTGGTCGGCAGGAATCTTGTCTCCCTTGGGAACAAGATCGAGCAGATGACGCAGCGAAATCGGGTTCTCCGTCTCGATCTGGGTCAGTCTGTCCTGGTATTTCGAATAGGGTTCCTTCTGGTTCGCGACATCCCCGGCCAGTTTCCAGACCTTCGGATAGAGATGATATGTCTTGGCAAGCCTGTCGTTCTTCTGTCCCCAGAAGTACGGTGCCCGGAGACGGGCTTCCTGTTCGAGGCGTTCAAGGGAAAGCCCGACTTTCTCTCCTCCCAGGAAGTTCGGAGTGGAAAACAGATCCTGGAGTTCCAGCCCCAGACCGATAGACGAGAAAAGCCGTCCGTATCCTCGCATTTCATGGATTCCCATGGTGGAGATGACTTTTTCGATCCCTTTCTTCAGGGCCAGAAGAACGTTTTCGATTCGTTGTTCCCGATCGGCTTCTCCCGTTGGTTCTCCCTTGAGCGTCGTCAGGGAGGTTTCCAGGAGAAGATAGGGATTGATGGCATCCGCTCCGATGGCGAAGTAGAAGATGATGTCGTGGAGGTTCCTGATGGAACCTGCGTGTGCCACGATCGAAAGATTGCGACGGAGATTGGGACCGCCATCGGAGACCGGAGCCTTTCGGAGCGCCCGATCCACCGTTGCGACTGTCAGGGAAGGCTCGATCCAGTAACGGCCTTCCAGTGTGGCAGGAGCATCGTCGACGATCAGGATCTCGGCACCTTCCTCCGCGTGTCGGACCGCTTCCGTTTCGATCCGTTTCAGCGCGTCCCGCAGGGGTTCTCCTTCCCGGAAGGTGGAAGAGATCGTCCTGATATGGTCCATGGGGAAGAACAGCGGAAGATCTTCCAGAAGCTGAATCCCGTTCCGGGTGGCCAGAGCCCGGTATGCCTCGCGCTCAAGCAGAGGTGTCCCGACATGCCCTCCGACCAGGATTGGCATTGAGAGGTCCAGTCCCCTGGGGGTCTTGACCGTCTTGCCGAAATAGGAGCGGGGGCCCAGGACGATCCGGGGAGAGAAATGTTCCATTTCCCGTTCCCGGTCGATGGCCGGGTTGGTGACCACCGCCACCGATTCCTTGAAGAAGTCCGGTATGTTCTGTCTTTCCTTCGAAAGAATCGCCAGAGGTCCGTCGAATCCCAGGGAACCAATGGGCTCTGCGTTGGTTTGTGCGAAAAAATGGGCCATCTCGTGGTCGTCGGTGGAGAATCCGAAGGGGTGCCAGAGGGAAGAGACAGGCCGGGGCGCGGAAAAGGCTGTTTCGGGGAGCCCCAGAATCCTGTGGACTGAAATACGGTCGGAGCCGTCGGGAACGGCGTAAGAGGGAATTTCCGGATGGAACCGGTCGATAAACCGTTCGTAGAGACATTCCTGGATTTCCGGGTATGAAAGGGTCCTGATCGCTCCTTCGTCCAGCAGGAATGCGACTTTTTCCCCCGGAGAGAACGGTTTGGGCTGGGAGGTCATCTGGCTTGAACGGATCACCCCCCGTTCTGACGAGATGATGAACTGGTCGCGGGTTTCGAAAAGCCACATTGGACGAAGACCCAGCGCATCGACCGAAAAAACGACTTCTTTCCCGTATCGGGCGATGATCGCTGCCGGTCCCTGCGCGAGGGGGCCCAGGAATCGCCGGTAAAGGAAGTACATCTGGCGCCTGGACTCTTCAAGGCTCGCAATGATGTGGGTGATGGGCGGAAAGACGATTTCCATGGCTTCCATGAGAGAGAAGCCGAACTGGACCATCAGTCCTTCGATCGTCCTGTCGAGATCCTGCGAATCGCTCCCTCCCTTGACCGGAGGGATTCCCAGCATGGCGGATTCCCGGCGGAGCTTGTCGATCGTGTTGATCTCTCCGTTATGGCCCAGGACGGAGAATGGCTGGACGCGCTCGGTGACGGACAGCGTGTTGGTCGAATAGCGGCTGTGGGCGAGCACGACCCCCGATTTGAGGAGCGGATCCTGGAAGTCCAGGAATGTATCCGCCAGGACATAACTCGTCCCTTTTACCTTGTAGACGACGACGTCGGGGGAAAGGGAGCCGATGTGGATCTCTTTCTCTTTTTCCATGTCCACCTTGGCCCAGAAGGCTGCCGTCCGGGCATCCCTGTCCGGATGTGTCAGCAGTCCGATCTGCCAGAACAGCGGTTCCTGTGTGCCGGAGTCCGAATGGACACGGATGACTTGGCCCTTCCTGAGGCAAAGCACGTCGAATCCGTTCTTTTCAAACTGGCGGGCCAGCGTCTCCCGGATCGCTCCTTCGGGGCCGTGCGGGGTATAGACATGGGCAACCACGAACCGGGGATCCCTGGCAAGCTCCGGGTCCCTGTCTTCCTTGGACAGCCATCGCTGCCAGAGCGTGCGGGGAATGTCCATCTGGATCCCGCATCCGTCTCCTTCGTTCCGGATCTGGCCTGCGCGATGTTCCATCATCTGAAGCCCGGAAAGGGCCTGCTGGACGGTGGCGTGGGTGGCAATTCCATTGCGGGAAAGAACGGCTATGACCGCACATGCGTCATGTTCCTGATCGGCAAAGGGACCGGTCAGTCCCTCGTTCCATGCGGGTGACCCTGAAGGGTCTATGGGGTAGTTTTTCATCTTCACCTTGTAAAGATCTGTCGTTGCTATAATGGCTGTAAGTCGGTGCGACCGTTCCGGTCTTGAACTGGCGGGCTGTTAGGTCCGTATCCGTCTCCGGCAGCAAAGTTTGATTATATCGGACACTTTCCCGGGCTTTCAAGGGAAAAAGGGGGAATTTTTCGATCGGCGATTCTCGGTTTGGGGCTGGGCGGGGGTTCTGTCCTGCGAGTGGGTCAAGTGACGGGGAATGAATTAAGGTTTCTTTAACAGTTTTCCTTTCAAGTATTCTCTACAATACAGGCGGCAATTAATTGCTGGTGGCATCATAGCCAGTCCGGCCCCAATAAGATTCTCACGGTGTCCTGCTTCAACAGCCCCGGTGTACCCTGGCTCTCATGACCTCGACTTCTCGAACCTCCCGGTGCGGACCCGCATGCGGGTGGTGTGGCGCAGGGGCTCGGCTCGACTGTCCCCTATGCCGATCAAATGGAGACGGCTTTAGTCTATATCCCTTCGCGCAAATCTTGCTTCTCTTGTCTTGCTCTCATCCTGGAACTGGGGATCCGGTCGGCTGTGACCCATCAAACACAGCCAAATCCGGATACCCATAATTTTACCTTGGCCAGCTCGCTCTTGCCGTCAGGTATCTGATCCAAAATCAAAACTACAAGTCAAAGTTTTGGAAAGCATGCCTTAGAAAGTAAGTGCAACTTTACCGAAATGGCCCCCTCTTTCAAGGTGGCCGAATGCATCTCGGAAGTTTCTGACAGGAAAAGCTCGGTCGATCGGCGGACGAATTTGATAATGTTCCATAACGCGCGCAAGCGCCTCGAAGTCATGGCGATTCCCAGCAGTAGCAACCCGAATTGTTACGGCATGTCGTATTGCTTCAAATATATCGAACCGTACTTCTTCGCCAGCAGCATATCCAACTAGATGTACGACGCCACCATGACGTATCGCTGTAATAGAACGCCTGACTGAATCTGACCCCACAACATCCAATACAACGTCAGCACCAATCTTGTTTGTCAATTTCATCACTTGCTCGGGCCAAGTGTTGGATTTATCAACAATGACAGAGTGCGCGCCAAGTGAATGAAGGGGAGCTTCATTTTCGTCTCGGCGGGTGACTGCAATTGGTAATGCTCCTGCTACTCGCGAAAACTGGAGTGCAACGAGCGAAACACCTCCTGTCCCTATCGTAACCACAACATCCCCTGGGCGTACTTGGCCATGTTCAAAGAGACAGTGCCATGCCGTCACGGCTGCTACCGGCAAGCTCGCGGCTTCAACGGGATCTAGATGCGAGGGAGCACGAACGGCTTCTTCTTCATGAACACAAACAAGTTCAGCCATAACGCCGTCATTTGGACCACCCAGACGACGACGCAGCTTTTCTGGCGATGGTGGACCATCGATCCAATCAGGAAGATAGATTGGACAGGCAAGATCTCCAAGACGGAAACGAGTCACATTTGCCCCAATGGCGATAACTTCTCCTGCACCGTCCGAAATCGGGATGAGGGGTGGCTCGACCGCGGCGTGATAATGCCCACGGGCAATAGCGAGATCACGATAGTTAAGACTAAGAGCCATCATGCGCAAGACTACATCATGCGGCCCAGGCACCGGGTCCGCTCGCTCCTCTGGCAACAATGAATCTAGGGATATCCTATTTGTGTATACATACGCTTTCATTCACAAGGCTCCTTGTCTCTGGTTAGCAGGAAAATGAAATCTCAGAATTCTGGATTCAAGGCAAATTCCAAGGCTGTTGGTCGGCGGCCCCTTCTTCTGTCCCGGGCTTAGAGCGTGCGCCATCAGATTTTGTCGAGGTCTTCGATACCCGTCTTGACGTCCCAGGCCAGCAGTTCGTACTGCGCGAATTTGTGTGTCGTGAATGGATCACGGTCGCGAATCTGATCGAGGGTCTCGGCGGCATTGGCATCTGGCACCCGCAACAGAAAGGCGCCACCAAAGTGCGGTTTTTCAGAGTTAAGCCATAGCACTGGCTGCGGTCTTAACTCCCGCCGACCGAAGCGATTACGCTGCACAGCTGACTGTGGAAGATGACCGCGCAGCAGGTGTGTATGCGAATCGATCCATTGACATCCCTTGCCGGTCACGGCATACGAAGTACTACCTTACCAAACCCCGAGCGCCCCTCAAAGTATTTGTATGCCGCGCGGAGCTCTTCGAAGTTGAACATCTTATCAACCACCGGGCGCAGCTTGTGCGCTGCCATGGCCTTCACCATGGCCTCCAGGTTGGCGCGCGACCCCACGAAGCGCTTCCTGAGGATAGTCAGTGTGGGCCCGTACGCGCTGGCCGGCAGGACGATGCTGGACTGGGTCGCGCTTTTCCAGATCAGCACGACGATCTCGCTGTAACGCCCGGCGGCGATAAGCGACTGCTCCATCGTCGGGGGCCCCATCGTCTCCACGACGAGGTCCACGCCTTCGCCGCCCGTGAGCTCGCGCACCGCCGTCCCCCACTGCGGCGTCCTCGCGTAGTTGATGACTTCGTCCGCGCCCAGCTCGCATAGCCGGCGCGCCTTGGTATCGTTGGAGGTCGTGGCAATCACCCGGCTGCCCATCAGCTTGGCAAACTGCACGGCAAACAGCGAAACGTCGCCGGTGCCTAGGGTCAGCACGGTGCGCCCAGGCCGGGCGAACTCGCTGCCCGTCACCGAGCACCAAGCGGTCACCCCGGCGCAGCTCAGGCACGCGCCTTCTTCCCAAGAAAAATGGTCGGGCAGTTGCACCGCCCACTGTTCGTCGAGCACCGCGTACTCTGCGGCCATGCCGTCGAAGGTGCACCCTAGCTGGTCGCGCAAGTCGGGCGCCAGCCGTCCGTCGCGCCAGCGCGCAAAGTAGTTGCCGGTCACCCGGTCGCCCACCTTGAAGCGGGTCACGCTTGGTCCGATCGCTACCACCTCTCCGGCACCATCGCTCAGAGGAACAACCCCTGGCCTGCCGGGAATGGGATATGTCTGCTCGACGATCATGAGGTCGCGCCGATTGAGCGACGCGGCATGGACGCGCAAGACGATTTCGCCAGGGCCGGGTGTGGGAGCCGGATGCTCCCGCAGCACTACACCCTCAAAGCGGCCAGGTGCTTCCAAATGATATGCCCGCATGTATACCTCCGCAGTTCATGGACACACCCGGCCGACGATCATCCGAGTGGGTCGAGACGGCTGGATTCTGTGCCCAATGCACTACGAATCGCTTGGTAAAAATTGCGACGGGGAGTTGCGGGTGCCGCTCAACGTTGAGTCAGCCCGCGTTTGCCGCGGGCCGATTCACGAAAGCGCTGCGGCGATGCGCCGGCCGCACGATGGAAGGCGTTCACGAAATTGGAGAGATCGCTGAAACCGACGTCCAGCGCGATGTCGGTTATGGACTGCTCGCCGTCAGCCAGCAGATAGGCTGCGCGCCGCAGACGGCACCGGATCAGGTACTGGTGGGGTGTGATGCCGATCACGTCGGTGAATACCCTCAGGAAATGGAACAGGCTCATGTCCGCGAGACCCGCCGCGGTTTGCAGGTCTATCGGATCGGCCGAATGCGTATCAATCCAGAGCGCAATTTCGACGACCCGTCGTCGGTGGCGCAGCGACGGCTCCCGTCGCAGTTCGCTGCGGTTGCACGCGACCGCAGCGAGCCGATGCGCGAGCAATACCCCGATCTCATCGAGCCCGACATCCGCCTTGCCTTCGACGGCCGATTGGGCCAACTCTCCCAGGACAACCAGCTCCGCGACGGGCGGAAGGTAATCAACGTCTACCGGGATCCGGGCGTGTCCCGTCGCGTCGGCAAGCTCGGGCGCGAATCGAAAGGAAAGTCCTATACCGCTGACGCCCGCCTCGTGCTCGCAGACATACTCGATACCCGGTCGGCCGACCAGCACGGACCCGGGCACCAAGTCAAAACCCCGACCCCATGGCCGGTAGAACATGCTGCCGCGGCGCACGTAGGCAATCGCCGGTTGCATGTGCATTCGGCCAATGTTGGTATCGCATTCGAAGGCGAGCACGGACAGCGAGGCAAAGTGTGCCAGCACCACGGGATCAGTTCTTTTGGACGATGACAAGCTGCTCTTCCTCGATAATGAGTGGTATCAGAAACGCCGTAGTTACCGTGGTAACGAGTATATATTCCTATACACTCGATTGCAGGGTTCGTGCTCAATGTAAAGCTCAGGGGCGCGCCGATTTTGGCGCATCCCCTGGAGCGCCTTGTTGGGCAGCTTCTCGAATTATGGCAATCTCTTCTTGTTTCAGCCGAATCGCGCGCGCCGCGCAGTTTTCTTCCAGATGCTCGATGCTTGACGTTCCGGGAATGAGTATGGTCTGGCCCGAAACCGCAAGGAGCCAAGCCAATGCTATTTGGGCGGGGGACGCGTTATACCGCGCTGCGATTGCGACGAGAGGGCTATCTGGTCGAGCCAGCGCACCCATTGCGAGTGGGAAATAAGGCAAGAAAGCAATTTGTTCTGACTCACAAAGATCCAGTACCCGTTGAGAAGCAAGATTTCCAACGTTGTACATATTTTGAATTGCGGCAATCGGGGTCATTGTTTGCGCCTCCTTGATCTGCTCGACCGTTGCGCTACTCAGACCGATATGACCGATCTTGCCCTGTGCCTTGAGGTCGGTGAGGGCACCCAACGATTCCAGGAGCGGCACACCCGAGAGCGGGAGCATGCGACCATCGCCCAGCCGCAGATGGACTAAATGGAGCTGTTCAACACCGAGTTGTAACAGATTTGCCTCTACATCGGTGCGTATTTGTTCGGGGCGTGCATGCGGTTGCCAGCTTTGATCTTCACCGCGAGTCACTCCGACTTTGGTGGAAATGAATAGCTGCGACGGGTAAGGCGAAAGGGCCTCGCGAATGAGTGCATTGGTCACCCCGGGCCCGTAATAGCCTGCGGTATCGACAAGTTCAACCCCGAGATCCACGGCACGCTTGAGAACTGCGAGTGCCTTTGCTCGGTCCGTGGGTGGTCCCCACGCTTTCGGTCCTGTCAGGCGCATGGTTCCGAACCCCATGCGGGCGATACTGGTTCCGACTCCGATTGTGACAGTATTGATTGACATGTTCATGACTCACCTGAGCTTAATAGTGGCTGAGACGCCCAACGTCGACGCTCAATCGGCCTCGAAAGCGGGCGAAGCCCGCTGTAGTGGGTCGGCTGAGCGCAGGGTTAGGCATTGATTGGAGTGTAAAAGCCCATGTCTGCACCGATGCCGAGCCTTGCCATTGTTTCTTGCGGATTGAAGCCCGTCGCTTTCTGCATTGCTATAACTGCGCCGCGCGCACCCTCTGCGGCCTGCTTATTCTCCCACTCAACGAGAGTGACAAGATTGAACTCACCGGTAGAACCGGGCTGCTCAAGTATGAAGCCCTGGATATAGCCAGGTTGAGACTTGAGTAGTTCCATGATGCCCATGACTTTGGGAAGAAACTCGTCACGCGCTGAATTTGGGACAACAAATTTGTCAAGTTTAACAATGCAACCGGATACGGTTTTTGATTCCATGCCATGACCTTCTGAATGAGTTTGTTTCAATGTATAACGGTTTAAAGCAACCGGCCTTGCGCGACTTTATGCGCAAGCCCCGCTTGACCGCAGGGTTGGGCATCAACTGCCGAGCGTCGAAGAACTTTGCTCATAGGCACACAGTCAAGGCTAAAGCCCCTTGGCGACGAATAGACGGCGACTGCATTGCCTTCATATCCGCACTTGCGATAGAACGGCGCCGCATTGAGCGTTGAGTTGAGGACTAACTGATCTAACCCGGCGGCGACTGCCATGTTTTCAAGGTACGCAAGCAATTGGCGGCCGATTCCTTTGCTCATGAAATCCGGTAGAACGAAGATGCCGTCTATTTGTCCAGAGTGCAAATCTATTGCTCCGCTACCCAGTACCCTGTCGCCTTCAACCGTCACGTGAAAGGACGACTCCACCCAAAGAATAAATTGTTCTGTCAGATCACCGCTCGTCCAGATGTCGAGAATCTCAGCGCTGTAGAACTCTCGACATTGAGCGCGGATCGCAGCAACGCGAGTATCCAAAATTGCCTGCGCATCATTTCTGGTCGCCTTCCGTATCATGAGCGAAAACTCTCCTTCCTCTCAAAATCGAGCGAGGATTTCAACCCGAGATCGCCTTCGTGAAAAGCGCGAGCACGGTTCATGTCGGTGACAGGACAAACGGTAAACGCGATGTGCCTGATCATGGAATCCTCCCAATTGCTTGAGTAGGTATTCAGAAGTCGATATGAAGACGGCTTTAGTCTATCCCCTTCACACTAACCGCGCTTCTCTTGTCTTGCTCTCATCCTGGAACGGGATCCGGCCTTCCAAATACAATCCCCGGAAGACAAGAGTCCTGCCGGGGATCCTGCCTTTATCGGCGTGTACAATTATTTGCGGGCGTGCACTCCCACGCGGTTGCCCTCACTATCGATGAATACCCCGATATACCCGATGTCGTCCGTGATGAGGGTTTTGTCGAGCACCACCTTGCCGCCGTTGGCCTTGACCCGCTCCAGCACCGGTGCGACATCAGCGCCGGCATTGAGGTAGATGAGGGTGCCGTCCGGCCCGGGTTGCAGCTTCGGCATTTGGCAGACGGCGCCGCCGGGGCCGGGGGTCTCATAGGGGAAGATGCCCAGCCTCATGCCGTTCATGTCTTCGCGCCTGAGTTTGGTGGCAAAGACGTTTTCGTAGAATGTCACCGCGCGATCGAAATCGGCGGCGGGAATCTCGAACCAGTTGATGACTTGTTTCATGGCCTGTTCCTCCTGATTGATTGCGGTGTCTGTCCGTCCGGTCTGGTGTGTCCGGTGACACTGATTCTAAGGCGGGTCTCCTGACACCTTTCTGTCAACAGACTGCATGCATGACCGATCTTCATGCATGTTGCTGCCATCACGCTGGAAAGAAGTTTCTGCGGAATCTGAGGTATATTTGTGCCATGAGACGCGCCGACCGACTTTTTCAGATCATCCTGCTGCTTGGCCGAAACCGTGTCGTGACTGCGCGGCGGATGGCCGAGGAACTTGATGTGTCCGTCCGGACGGTCTACCGCAACATCGCCGACCTCGTGGCGGCCGGTGTGCCGATCGATGGCGAGGCGGGGGTCGGTTACCGTCTTCGTTCCGGCTATCAGGTGCCGCCTTTGATGTTCGACGGGGAAGAGTTGGAGGCGCTCGCCCTGGGGGCCAGCATGGTCTGCGCCTGGGCGGATGCAGAATTGGCGCGGGCGGCGGGGCGCGCGCTGGCGAAGGTGGATGCCGTGCTGCCCGAACGGCTGCGGGGACGCTGGGACAAGGAGACGTTGCTTGCCCCTGGCTTCTTCATCCCGCGGGAGACTGTGACAGGGATGACCCAATTGAGGAAAGCCATCGACCAACGTCTCATGGTGCGAATGGCCTACGTCCGCGAGGACAGCGAGCGTTCCGAGCGCGTCGTCTGGCCCCTCGGGCTCGTGTTCTGGGGGACGAAGTGGACCCTGGGTGCGTGGTGCGAGCTGCGGGGCGAATTCCGCACCTTCCGCCTCGATCGCATACAGTCAGTAGATCTGCTTCTTTCCCAGTTCCCCGATATGGCAGGACGACGGTTCAAAGACTACATCGCCTACGCAAGCGGTGAGTGACTTTCAAACCCGAAACCGCCAAGGATTAAAGAGTTTTGTGGATAATGCCGCCACGGGGGCAGGATTGCGTGCGGGTGTGAAAAAGACTCACAATGGGATATGGATGCTGACCGGCGCTGTTCTTGCTCATCAATCGTCTTTCAGATGATTTGTCCTACAACTTTTATCGACAGGGTTCGTTGATGAAGACCGTCAAGGGTGTCGCTTTCGTCAAAACAAAATCCGTTCAGGAAGGAAAGAACGGTCCGGCTCTGTTTCTGGATCTGGTGTTCAAGGGGGCCCAGCCGGAATCTCCCATGCTGGAGTATCCGTCCCGCATGTGGGATGGGGTGGATCGCGTCTCTTCCGAGATTGGAGCCGGTGAACTGGCCTATGCGGAAGGTCAGGAAATCGTCTTCAACGGAGAAACACAGCTTCGTCTGACACGGATTTCTCCGCTCAAGGCCACTCCCGAAGAGATCCGCTCCTTCATTCCCCGGGGAACGGTTCCTGTTTCCGAAGGAATGGCCAGACTGAAAGGATATCTGGAATCTCTCGAAGACCCCTGCCTGAAAGCGTTCGGGCTGACGATGCTCGACGATCCGGAAATCGTCGAGAAGTTTCCCCTGGCTCCCGCGGCGAAGAAGAATCACCACGCTTCGGTGGGGGGGCTTCTTGAGCACACGCTCGAAATCCTTGAGATGGGTCATCGGATCGCGCCTGTCCTCGGACTGAACCGGGATCTTCTGCTCTTGGGACTCTTTCTGCACGATATTGGCAAATGCTGGGAGATTTCGTCGTCTCCCGGTTTCTCCTATACCGACGAAGGGCGACTGGTGGGACACATGTATCTTGGCTGCGAGAAGATTGTCCAGATCGCCCGGCGGGTGGAAGATTTCCCCGAACGGCATCTGAGGGTGCTCCAGCACTTCGTCCTTTCCCACCACGGAGAATTTGCCTATGGTTCGCCGGTTCTTCCCGCCACGCCGGAAGCCATGGCCGTTCATTTTCTGGACAACCTTTCCGGCCAGATCAACGCGATGCGTCGCGTCCGTTCGCAGGAAGGGGACCATTGGGGATACGAAAAGAACCGGGGGGCGTACATCTGGAAGAAAGGCTCTGATCCCTCTTCATGGGATCAGACCCCCATGGGTCAGGGGAACCGGAAGGGATTCGAACCGTGAAGGAGTTTGCTCCCGACGGAGCCATCCTGAACGATTTGCGCAGGATGGCAGGAGAAGACGGCGTTTTTGATACTCCTGCGGACCGGAAATCCTTTTCCTACGATGCCGGGATCTACCGGATCGATCCAGGGGCCATCGTTCTGCCTTCCACAGTCGAAGCGGCGGTCAGCGTCCTTCAATATGCCCGGGAGAACGGATTTCCCCTGACCCTCCGTTCGGGAGGAACCAATCTGGGCGGGGGCGCGATCGGGCCCGGAATCGTGATGGGGATGTCCCGGGTGCGGGAGATGGATTTGTCGGGAGCGGAAGAGGGGTTTGTCGAAGTGGGCCCCGGGGTCATTCTGAAAGAACTGAATGACCAGTTGGCGTTGAAAGGACGTTTTTTCGCCCCGGATCCCTCGTCCGGACTCGCCTGCCAGATCGGTGGCATGATCGGGACCAATGCTGCCGGAGCGCATGCACTGAAGTACGGGGCGGTCAAGGAAAATGTGCTGGCTCTTGATTTTGTTCCCCCGGGAGGAGATCTCGTCCGGCTTGCCCCCCGCGTACTGGAAAGAGGGATCGGAGAGCTTGAGGGAGAGGAGGGAATGCCGGCGGGGTTCCGGGGGGTTCTGGGGCATCTTTCCGACTGGGCTCCGGTTCTTCGACAGCATCGCAGGAAGGTTTCAAAAAACGCCTCCGGGTACAATCTGTTCGATTTGTCGGAACGGCTCTTTCCCGACATTCCGGGAAAATTGCCCGTCTGGGATCCGCTCCGTCTTGTGGTCGGATCGGAAGGGACGCTGGGGCTTGTCACGAGGGCCAGGCTGCGCGTTTACCCCCTTCCTCGCCGTAAGCTGACGATTCTGGCATTCTTCCTTCATCTGGAAGACCTGGGCAACGCTGTTGCCGGTCTGAACCGTCTGGCACCGTCCGCGCTGGAAATGCTGGACCGCTATACCCTGGACCTCCTGGGGCGGAAGCGGTTCGGAATCCCGGACGAGGCCGATTCCATGCTCCTGATCGAGTTCGACCACGAACCTCAGGAGGAGTTGCTTGGCGCTGCGCTCGATATCCTGAAACAGTACCGTGCTCCGGAACCTCCCCGGGTCGCGACCGGAGAAACGGAGCAGAAAGCCCTCTGGAAGGCCCGGCATGCCCTTTTTCCAACGCTCTACAGGTTCGACGGGGTACGGCGCCCCCTGAATTTTGCGGATGATGTCGCCGTTCCCGTGCATCGTCTGACGGAACTTCTGGCCTATCTCCGGCAGTTCTTTCGGGATCTCGATGTTCCGGTCGCGTTGTACGGGCATATCGGGAACGGGAATGCCCATATCAATCCGCTTCTGGATCTCCGGGAACCCGGATCGTTCGATACGCTTTTGACCATCAGCCGGACGATCCATCAGGTCGTCATCGAAAAATTCGAAGGGGTGCCATGCGGAGAACACGGGGAAGGTCGGGTCCGGGCGGAGTTTCTGCCGGATGTCTACGGTCCCGATGTCTACCGGATGTTCCTCGAAACCAAAAGGCTCTTCGACCCTCAAGGGATCCTGAATCCCGGCGTCAAGATCTCCCGGACCTCTTTTCTGGAACATATCGACGTGGAACGGGTTTCGAAACCCTGCGCCACCTGCGGGAAGTGCAACACGGTCTGTCCGAGCTTCGACGTCCTCAGGCAGGAATCGATGGGAGCCCGGGGATGGTATCAGATTCTGACCGACCCGGCTTTTCGGGACAATCCACCGGCAGAAGTGATCGACAGCTGTCTCAACTGCAAATCGTGCCGTGCGGTCTGTCCGGCCGGGGTGGATGTTTCTTCGGTGATTCTGGAGGCGCGCGCCCGCTTTCGGGCGGACCCTGTCACCCGGGCGATTTCCCGGATTCTTCTCGATCCCGGGAAACTGGAGCGGATCTCCGGTTGGCTTGGCCGGAGCCAGTTTATCTGGGATCGTCCTCTATTCCGCAAGACGATTGAACGTCTGTCACGCCCCCTTCTCCGTCAAGTCTCGAAAACAGCGGCGATCCCATCGGATCTGCTGCTCCCGAGGATTCGTTCCCGATCGCTGAGAAAATCGTTTTCCGATCTGACGGAAGAGGGGGGAAGGTCGGGGGATCTGGCCTACTTCCACGGCTGTGCCGCCAATACGCTGGACGATGGGGTGGGGGAGGCGATGATCCGTCTTCTTTCACTTGGACCGGGGCGTCTGGTTCTGCCCCGCCAGACCTGTTCCGGTACCCCGATCGAAACCTACGGTCACCGGGATCTTGCGCGCGAAGCGGCACGACTGAATCTCGAAAGCCTTGCGAGATTCCCGAAAATCGTTACGGGGTGCGCTTCGTGCACATTGGCCCTGAAGGATCTCCCCACGCATTTTGACGAAGGGTCTTCCGATTGGGAGGCCGCCCGGGCACTTTCGGGGAGGGTCCTGCATATCTCCCAGTACATGCTGGAAGACGGGATGGGGGAGACGCTGGTAAAGATCCGCGAAGGCGTTCTCCGCGAGAAAGGAAACCGTTCGGTCACTTACCATGCTTCCTGCCATTTGCGTGCGGCAGGAGTCGTCGACGAGCCTCACCGGCTTCTGAAATCCGTTTTCGAAGGAGGCTTTCGGGAGATGGTCGACGAAGACAGGTGTGCGGGAGGGGCCGGGACGTATCTGCTCAAGAACCCCGCGTTTTCGAAAGAAATCTTTGGAAGAAAGTCCCGAGCCATCCATGAAAGCGGGGCGGACACGGTGACGACAGGCTGTCCGGCCTGCCAGATGACACTTTCGGACCGGCTTGGAAAGGACAAGGAGGTCCGGCATCTGGCGGTCCTGTTGGCCCGATACCTCGCCTGATCCGGACCCATGGCGATCGTGGCGTATCCCGCTCGGACTGCCCCGGCACAAGAGCGGGGTAGACGTTGTCGTGCCTTTCTGCTGAAGATCCGGGTCATTGATCCGGGACGCGCATGTGCATTCCGTCAACCATCGGCTTGATCCCCGTCACAGAATTTTTCTGCTTGACTCTCTAGACTTTGGTTCCATTGAG
>DAIEST010000290.1 GCA_027346125.1 Leptospirillum sp.
GGATTTCTGGCGAAAGGAGCGGGACTTGGAGAGGAAGGTCTCAGACAGCTGATCAGTTCCCAGGAAAAGCTTTCGGATTTATTCGGGCGAAAACGCCAGGATATCGCGATCGGCGTTTACCCCGCCAAGAACATTACGTTCCCTGTCACCTATGAAGCCGTCTCTCCTGATGAGCATTCTTTCACCCCGCTCGGCCAGGAGTCCCCGATGACCCTTTCCCGGTTCGTTCAAGAACATCCCAAGGGGAAAGAATACGGACATCTGTTATCCCCTCATCCCCTCTGGACCATTCTTCGGGATCAGGCCGGGAAAATCCTTTCGATGCCTCCAGTCACCAACGCAAGGCACACCGGAGAGGTCATGGCCGAAGATGATTGGCTTTTTGTCGAAGCCACAGGCCATGATCAGGAAAGGATCCGGCTGGTGATGAATATCATGGCCGCCAATCTCTTCGATCGCGGATTTCAGATCGAACCCATTCTCGTTGACGATTCCAGGGGAAAGACACAAAATCCCCAGTCCGCAGGGGACCGCATTTTAGTCCCTGGCAATCTGCCTTCCGAAGTCTCCGGAGAAGCGGTTTTACCGCAGGACTTCATCAGGGCGCTTCTTTCCTATGGGTATCCATCGATACAGCAGCAGGAAAAAGGATTTCTGGTGACCGTTCCGTTCATGAGGGATGACGTGCTCCACCCTATTGACTGTGTTGAGGATTATCTCATCGCAAGGGGTTTTGATAGTCTGACACCGGTTATGCCTACTTTCTTCACACCCGGAAGAGCCGCAAAAGAAGGAGAAATGGAAGATCGGGTCCGTTCCCTGATGGCTGGAATCGGATTTCAGGAAATCCTGTCCAACATTCTTACGGAAACCGATTCATTGTCTTCCGCCCTTGGCCGGCCAACTGGGCCCATTGTAGAGATTGACAACCCCATTTCCAGACAATATGGCGCACTCCGTTCCACGTTTCTGTCACAGCTGATGAATGCGGAAGCACTCTCCAGCCGATTCCCTTACCCCCACCGGATCTTTGAGGTCGGAGAAGCTGCAGAAAAAGAAGGATCTCCCTCAACTATCCGGGAGACAATCCTCTTTACAGCCCTTGTGGCCCACCCGACTGCATCTGTGTCTGAGGTTGCAGGCATTATTGTCGAAGTTCTGAGATATCTCGGCCTCACTGCAAAGCTTGTCTCGAAGGATATCCCTCCGTACATCAAGGGACGCTCCGCAGAGATCTTCATCCTGGAAAAACCGGATATCGCCATCGGGGAACTGGGAGAGATCGATCCGGAAACACTGGATATTTTTGGTATCCGGATGCCAACCTCCATGTTCGAAGTACGGCTGGACCGCATTCTCCGGCCACTTCCCCCTACCGGATGACGGAATCTCCGTAAAAAAAGGGCCATCCGAAACCGGATGGCCCTTTTTTAAACTACTCAACAATATGAACAAGGAGCCTGCCACCAGGACAGGTCCCCGATTTCAAACTTATATGGCCTGTTTGACCTTTGCAGTCAATTCGCCGAAAACCTCTGGCTTGTTCAGGGCCAGATCCGCCAGAATCTTACGGTCAAGTCCGATCTCAAGCTTTTTGAGCCCTGCAATAAACCGGCTGTAAGAAATGGACTGGGCGCGGCAGGCTGCGTTGATTCTCTGGATCCAGAGCGAACGGAACTCGCGCTTTTTGACTTTGCGATCGCGATAAGCATAGGTCAGGCCTTTTTCAACTGTATGGCGGGCTGATCTGTAAAGTCTTGAACGACCTCCCCAGAACCCCTTGGCCAAATCCATGATCTTTTTTCGTCGGGCCTTGTGTATCGTCCCGCCTTTGACTCTCGGCATTGGAATCTCCTTTTCAAAATCAATTTGTTCGTATCACAAAAAATGTTAGTGAGGTAAAAGCACTCTGATATTGTCTGCCTGACCCTTTGAAAGGATGCTGTCTTTCAGGGAGCGGGTTCTTTTGGAAGACTTACCAGTCATCAGGTGACGCTTTCCGCCCTGATGAAAAGAAATTTTCCCTGTACCTGTTACAGAGAATCTCTTCTTGGCCGAACTTTTTGTCTTAAGGGACTTTCCTGTGGCCATGATGAATCCTTTCTATTTGGGGTTTTCAGTCCCCTGTTCTTGATTCTGACTCTTCTTGTTTGATTCTTCCCGGTCTCCGCCTTTTTCAGAAGGCTTATAGGCGGGATTCGGAGCAAGAACCATGGTCATGCTGGAACCTTCCATACGGGGAGGAACCTCAACGATCCCCCGGGGATCGATCGAGGCAATGATCTTTTGCATGATCCCGGCTCCCACTTCAGTGTGGATCATTTCACGACCGCGAAACATGAGGTTGATCTTTGCCCGGTTGCCTTCCTCAAGAAAGCGCTGAACATAATTGATCTTCGTTGAAAGATCATGTTCATTGATATGAGGGCGGAACTTGACTTCCTTGACCTGCCCGGAGCGCTGGTTCTGCTTCATGGCATGAACTTTCTTGCTCTGTTCATACATGAAACGACCAAAGTCCATCATCTTGCAGACAGGCGGCTTGGCATTCGGTGAAACTTCTACCAGGTCAAATCCAAGCTCTTCCGCTTTCTTGATGGCAACGATCGTTGGAAATATTCCCAGCTGCTCACCTTCCGGGCCAATGGCCCGAACTTCCTTGATCTTAATTTCGTGGTTGACCCGAGGTTTTGGGTTGATGGAACCCTCCTTTTTTCTATCGTTACCATGGGCATTTCCTGCCCTGGAGCATATCAGGCCGGTCTGGCCCTTTCAATCAGGGAGCTGATCGCCTCATCCCGAAGAACGAGGTCTGTCTTTTCACCTTCGCGGGTTCGAATGGAAACCCGCCCTTCAGCAACTTCCCGATCCCCTATTATCCACATCTCCGGAACCTTGAGCATCTGTGCTTCCCGAATCTTGAAACCGATCTTCTCATTCCGGAAGTCTCCTTCCGCACGGATACCGCTTGATTTCAAGCGCTCAAGAAGAGCCTCCGCATCCGGAATATGCCGATCCGCTATTGTCATGATCATCACCTGTTCTGGCGCGAGCCACAAAGGAAAGGCTCCGACATAGTGCTCGACGAGGATACCGAAAAACCTCTCGATCGAACCAAACAGGGCCCGATGGATCATGATCGGCCTCTCTGCCTCCCCTTGTGTATTGCGGAAGGACAGATCAAATTTTTCAGGAAGATTGAAATCCACCTGAACGGTCGAAAGCTGCCAGGAACGGCCGATCGCATCATGGAACTTGATGTCGATCTTGGGGCCATAGAAAACGCCTTCCCCAGGATCAGTCTGATACGGAATCCCCGATTTGATCAGAGCACTTTCAAGGGCATCCGTCGCCATCTTCCAATGCTCGTCAGAACCGACCGATTTCTCCGGCCGGGTGGACAGATAGACCGTCCGGTCGGTAAAACCGAAACGGCCGATCATTTCGTCCACCAATACAAGGACCTTCTCGATTTCTGACGCCAAGTCCTCCGGCCTGCAGAAAAGATGGGCATCATCCTGGGTAAAGCCCCGAACCCTCATCAGGCCATGGAGTGTGCCCGAACGCTCGTATCGATAGACAGTTCCAAGCTCGGACAAGCGAATGGGAAGATCCCGATAGCTCTTCACGCTCTCACGGAAAATCATGATATGAAAGGGACAGTTCATCGGCTTCAGCTCATATTCCACCCCTTCGATTTCCATCGGAGAGAACATGCTGTCCCGATAATAATCCCAATGACCGGACTGCTTCCAGAGGTCGAGTCTCGCAATATGCGGAGAGTAGACATACTTGTAGCCGTGGCGGTCATGGAGGGACTTCCAGAGATCCTCAAGGATGCGACGGACCCGGCTCCCCCTTGGTAGCCACAGGACCAGACCAGCCCCTTTTTCATCCAGGGTCCGGAAAAGGTCCAGTTCCCGGCCAAGCTTCCTGTGGTCCCTCCGGCGAATCTCCTCAAGCTTCAGAAGATGTGCGGCAAGATCGGCCTCTGACCAGAAAGCTGTCCCATAGATCCGCTGAAGGGACGGGTTTGACTCGATCCCTTTCCAGTAGGCTCCGGATGTGGTGAGTAGCTTGATGGCAGGAATATCACCGGTCCCGGCCACATGAGGGCCCCTGCAGAGATCGACAAACTCCCCCTGCTCGTAAACCGTTATTTCTGCCTCGTCCGGAATCGAAGAAATCAATTCAAGCTTGAATGGCTCATCCATCCCGGAAAAAAGGGCTACTGCCTCTTCCCTGGAAACCGGTCTTCGCTCAATCACAAGCCCCTGAGAGATGATCTTCCGCATCTCGTCCTCTATCCGGACAAGATCCTCGGGAGTAAAAGGACGGGAATAATGGAAGTCATAATAAAAGCCATCATCCGTAGCGGGACCGACACCAACCCTGGCTTCCGGAAAAAGACGCTTCACCGCCTGGGCCAATGTATGGGCAGCACTGTGGCGAAGTGCTTTCAGATCTCCCTTATCTTGAACGACAACCTGAGCCAATCAGTTTCCCCCAACACTCCAACATATCCCGATCCGCCAAAATAAACCATATAACAGCTCATGTTGGAAAATAAAATTCTTTTTTCAGTCGGGCTAAAACAAAAAACCGTAGTCTGACACAGTAGTATAAGAATGAATCCTTGTCAAATCTTGGACTCATCCAGCGAGATCATGCGGTGGATTTTTCTTGCGACCAATGCGTTTAGGGAGTTTGGGTAAACTCTCTTCTGCCGGATCGCCAATGAGTGGCTTTTCGTCACATGCCGAAAGAGCTTTCCCCACCCTCAACCTGAGATCCGGGAGAAGTTCTTTGGAAAACCACTCATTCTTCTTGAACCAGAGGGCATTCCTTGGTGATGGATGAGGAAGGGGAATGACTCCGGAAGGGTAGGAACGCCATGAGAAAACCCTGTCCGTCAAGGACAGGCCATCTCCCAGGAAATATCGCTGGGAATAAAGACCGAGAAGAAGACAAAGTTCAATCCGGGGAAGCCACTTTAAAAGTTCCCCAAGCCACATGGATGCGCATTCTGTTCTGGGAGGCAGGTCACCCCGCTCCCCCTTGCCAGGATAGCAATACCCCATCGGAATGATTGCAATACGCGACGCGTCATAAAAAGTCTCCCGGTCAATCCCCATCCACTCTCTCAGACGCTCCCCGCTCCGATCATTCCAGGGGATACCGGTTTCATGAACGCGGAGACCAGGTGCCTGCCCCACAATCAGGACTCTCGAACGCTCATCGCAGGCCAGAACGGGTCTGGGGCCCATCGGCAAAGAGGATTCACAGGCCCGACAGCCTCGAACCGCCTCCAGGAGGGAAGAGAGAGACGGATATGAGGGTGCCCTCTCTTTATGGACCCTTTTTTGGATCACATTTTCCAGAATGAGCATCATCCGCCCCGCCTGTTGTTTTCAAACATGTCAGCAGGCATCGGGTAGAGCAACCTCCATATCATCCGGATGGGCCTCTCCCCTTCATGGCTCTCGCATTCGACCGGACCAAGATAGGTGAAGGGCACTGTATGCTGATTCCTTTTCTTCACATCGCGGGCAAAAACAAGGATCGTGTATCCCCGCTTCTTGTGTTCGATCAGATTTTGTCCTTTTTCGGATAAAGCTTTCGTATCGGACTGGGACTCCCAGTGAAGGAGGCTCTGGTTAATGGGGTAATCCGCATACATTGTTGTCGGGGAAAAGTCCTTTTCCGTTTTTCCAAAGGTGACAAGAAGCGCATAGGTTTTGATCTGTTTGAAGGGAATGACTCCAACACCCCGTAGCCCCGGAGTTTCAATGGAAAAGTGGCCAAGGACCCCCTGCAGGTCTTCATTTCCATAGCGCCCATGAAGACGAAGCGATGTCCTGAAAGGGAGCTCCGGAACACTCGGACTTGCATCACTGTTCTCCAGCGCCCAGTCCAAAATCTCCTGAAGATCAAAAAGAATGGAAGGATTCCTGCAAAGACGCCCGAAAGAATCCTCCAGGGAAGCCATCTTGAGAAGGCTGCCTTTTTTCCGCCAAAGTCTCCGATGGATCGGTGCTCCCCAGTTTCCCGAAATGGAGAGCGCCTGCTGAATATCTTTTTGCTGAAGACAGGTGATGGTTTTTTTCATCACCCGAATTTCCTCCGGATCATTCATGAAAGAGGCATGAATCAGTGATTCCCGAAGAAGGGTGAGATCCGGATCTTTTGGCACCAACGCAAGACGAGCCCTTGATTTCCACTCACTCCAGCTTCTGGAGGACAGGAGAATGTCCGGCTCGATATCGTGGTACGTGACAAAATTTCCAAAAGTGAGAGGGCGACCCGTTTCAGACTCGAAGGTTTCCAGTCGCTCTGGAATGACCACCGACAAGTTTTTCAGGTTCTCACGGATATTTTCAAGAACTTGCTTCCGGGCAATCCGGTCAAGGCGGATCGAGCAACCAGGGGGAAGATGGGGAAAATCCTCCAGAACTTCCCGTTCAATCGAATAGCGATGGCGAGGAAGAAGGGCCTTCAGTTTGGTATCGATCCGGTATCTCCGATGAACCTGACCAACAAAGTCCAGGACAGTGAGACAGTCTTTTTCCGGGGCATGGCGCAAGCCACGCCCCAACTGCTGCAGAAACACCGTCAGACTCTCTGTGGGACGGAGAAAAAGAACAGCATTCACCGATGGCAAATCGATTCCCTCACTCAGCTTGTCCACAGTGAAAAGAAACGTCAGTTTCCCCGAAGACAGATCATCCAGACGATTGCGACATTCAGCATTATTGACATCCGACAAGATGACATTCGACAAGATGCCTCGACGATTAAACTGCTCAGCCATATATCTCGCATGCTTCTGGCTGGCGCAAAAACCGATTCCCTTAAGAGAAGATCGGTCCGGAAGATATCGATCGAGTGAGGACAGGATCACTTCCAGCCGGTTTTTCGCCAAAACATCATCACCGGTGTAAACATTTTCCAGTGCGGAAACATCAAACCGCCCATTTTTCCAGAAACGGTCCTCTGACAATGCAACAGGGTCTGCCACTCCAAAGTATTGAAACGGACAAAGAAGCTTTTCTTCCAGCGCTTCGGGCAACCGTATCTCTGCGGAAAACCGATTGCCGAAATCGGAAGCGACACTTTCCCCATCCATTCTTTCCGGAGTCGCGGTAAGCCCCAGAAGGACTTCCGGAGAAAAGTGCTCAAAGAGAGGTCGATAACTTCCCGCAGGACCATGATGGACTTCATCAACCACGATGAAGTCGTAAAAATCGCTTTTGAGTCGATCCCAGAGCCTCCGGGAAGACAACATTCCCACTGAGCAAAAAAGATGATCCAGACGTGAGGGTTCGTAACCCCCTCCAAGGATTTCGCCAAAAGTATGATCCCGAAGGACATTTCGGAATGTGGCCAGTGCCTGTTCAAGAATTTCCACCCTGTGCGCAACAAACAGAAGTCTGGCCTGTCGATTTTTCCGCTCATGGAACCGCCTGAAATCAAAGGCGGCCACAACGGTTTTTCCGGTCCCTGTCGCAGCAACCACCAGATTTCTCTTCCGTCCATGAACAAGGCGATCACGGTCAAGAGCTTCCAGAATCCTTTCCTGAAAAGGATGCGGCCGCAAATCGAAGAAAAAAGCCTCCCGATGTTTGTCGGGTTTTCTCGCCTGTAAGATGGCTTTTCTGAATGTTTCATTCTGATCACGACCGAAAGGGACAAACTCTTTACTGTTCCAGTAAGTCTCAAATTCCACACGAAACTTCTCCAGGATATGTCCCATATCCTGGGCTGTCACTTTCAGATTCCACTCAAGACCGCTGCTCATTGCCGGATGGGACATGTTCGAGGAACCGATATATGCGGTGGAGAATCCCGACAGGCGGTGGAAAAGATAGGCCTTGGCATGAAGGCGGGTCCGCTGGGTGTCATAGGAAACCCGTATCTCAACATTTGGCAGGCGAGAAAGCCATTCAACAGCCGGCGGATCGGAAGCCCCCATATAGGAGGTTGTAATGACGCGAACAGGGACCCTGTTTTTCAAGAGATCCTCAAAACCTTCCATCAATAGTCTCAGTCCGGACCATTTGATGAACGATACCAGAATATCCACCCGATCAGCCGAGTACATTTCCTCCAGCAACTCATGGGCAAGCTGGGGTTCAGACGGAGAACCCGTAAAAAGAGAGCTTTTCGCAAGGGGGGTTTGGGGACGGGGAAGACCGGTCCTTCCCGAATAGTGGGGCGGGGTGACTTCGAGAAGAAGGCTTTTTTCATCAGGGACCAGCCGCTTGTCCCTGAAATCATCAAGACCACCATCAAGAACAATTTGTTCCAGAAGATGATTCACCAGACGTATCCGTTTTTCTGGCGGGGATTCCTGTAAAGCCTGATTGAGGACTTGAGAAACGAATGAAACATAGCGCGATGGTTCTTCTTCGGGATCGACTTTTCCAAAAACCGGGTGAAGATCAGGGTGAAGACGGAAAATTTCTTTCAGTCTCTCATCAAGAAGTGCCTCGTAAAGCCCATAGGCGAGAGGTTCCAATGGTTCTCCAGTCATTTGGACCGGACCAAAAGGCGTAAAGGTCCGGTCTTTCGCGGATTTTCTGTTTGGTCGAGGGGAGGACCCCGCTATAATTTATTTTCACGACTGTCAGGAGAGATCGCAACATCCATGGCGGAGAGATCATGCTCGGGAAGCTTGTCGCGATAAAGGGAATCAAGTCGGGCAAGACTCATCCCCGTCAATGGGTTCGAACCACCCCGACTTTTTTCCCAACGGTCGAGAGAGAGTGTGGCCCTGACCAAAAAAAGAGGAGAAGGATTTTCCCCGGCAATGGAAATAGCTCTTTCGAATGACTGGAGAATCTCCCCCTCCGGACGCTCTTTCATGGAGAGAAGTTCCGCCATGACTCTCCACATTTCCGATAAAAGGGCCCGGTCTCCCGTCTCCGAAGAGCGGGAAAGGGCCCGCTCAAGAAATGCGATGGCCTGATCCGCGTCTCTCATCATCTGAAATCCCTCTGAAACGGACAAAAGAGCCAAAACATCAAAGTTGCCTCCGGAAAGCTCCGAAAGGTGGCGGTCCATCTCCTTCATCCCCTCCTCCTTTTCACCGGAAAGGCATTTCGCCCACCCGGAAAGGATACCCGCCTGGGAATACCAAAAACGGAGGCCATGTGCACGGCAGTGATCCTTCAGAAGATTAGCATGGCGCAAGGTTGGAGCAATCTCCCGGCGGAGCCGGTGAAAAAAGCTCTCTGCCGCCATCACCTGAGCCATGATCAGCGGATTTTCGGAGAGTCTGGCCAGATCAGGTGAGCTGTGATGAAAGTCAAAAGCCTCTTTTGATTCGAGAAAGATGGCAAGAAGAAGGGAGAGATAGGCCTGACAGACTGAAAGCGTCGCCGAACCACCAATAGAATGGGTCGGTTCATTATGATTGGAAGGAAGATCGATGCTTTCCCTCAAATCCTGCTGGGCCGTCTGGAAATGACCACACCAGAACGAACTGATGCCACGAGCTTTTTTGGCTTTCAAATAAAAGGTGGGTCGCTGGGACTGCCTTGCGGATACAAAAAGCTCATCACAAAACGAAAGGGCTTCTTCCCATCTTCCTTCAGCGGAGATGGCTTCCCATTTATCATAAAGGGTGGAAAAGGTCGGCTCCAAAACCATACTCCCCTTTCTGCCCGAAGACCGGGAAACATCCAGAATGGAAGCGGCCAGCAGGCTGCCTGAATCCTTCCGGGAAAACAATAGAAATGTCAGGAATGAGGATGAATTCTATCACAGGGAAAACATAAACAACAGGAAAACTTCCGGGAACAAGAACCGTCAGTCTCCATATGGAGTTGAGAAAAATCTCTCAAATGTTCTCCTCTCATTTCCCGGACGGGAGGATTCCCATTCGAGAGCCCTCTGAAAGATATTCCTTGGAGAATCCAAAAGATCCCGGATCGGGGAATCCGGACTCCTTACGATTTCCGAAACCAGGAGACTGGCCAATGTGCACCCGCCGCCATGAAGCGACGGGATATTGACCTCGTTGCGATCAAGGACAAAACAACCTGTCTGATCAACAAAAACATCCGTCCTGACCCTGCCCTCCCGATGCCCCCCTTTCAGATAGACGGACACAGGACCATAGAGATCCCGGATCTTTAAAGCTCCATCCATCAGACCGGACGCTCCCGGAAGAAGAGGACTCCCCAGAAGAACTTCGGCTTCCGGAATATTCGGAAGGACCATGTCCGCCAAGGGGAAAATGCAGGTGGCCATCTCCCGGAAAGAGGCCTCATCAAGAAAGGGATCACCCGATCCGAACCTGAAGATCGGATCGACAGCCACAAAAACATCATCGTCAAGATCATTCAAGATACCGATGACTGCACTCAAAGCATGCTCCGGCAGGAGACCAACTTTAACACCCCGGGGAGGATGTCTCTCCAGAAGGGCTCCAGCCATTCTGAGGATAAAGTCAGGATCGACAGACAACACTTCACGGACATGATCAATATTCTGAGATGTGAGCGCCACCGGAATCCCCATCGGATGGACTCCGGACCATGACATGACCTTCAGGTCCTGGTAAATCCCCGCACCACCGGATGGATCAATCCCCCCAATAGCCCAGACCACCGGAAGTGTCACGGGATTTCCAGAACCGCCACGGGAAATTTCGACAAAAGCAGCGGGTTGACGTGGGCGTTTCCCAAAACCGCCCCATAATGGAGGACCGGGCCGGTGACACGGCCTGTGTGGCCTAGATTTCCAACCACTTGACCCTGTCTGACACGCTGGCCCTTTTTCACTCGAATCCTTGAGAGGTGCAGGTATTCTGTAAAAAGACCTCCCCCGTGATCCAGAATGACCATATTCCCATCGTAATAAAACCTGTCCGCAATCACTACACGGCCTGTGTTTGCCGCCTTGACCGGCAACCCTTCCGGACCATCAATATCCTCTCCGGAATGTCTTGAAAGCGGGGTTCCGTTCAGAATCCGGATCGCCCCGAAATCATGGGTAATACGGCCATTGATCGGCATGACAAAGGGTTCTTGAAATGCGATACCCGTTCGCTCTGCCAATCCCTGATGAATTTCCCGGGACTCCCTTCTTATCCGGTCGAAAAAGGATTTCGGAGGGTGAACGAAAGACTTTTTCACATGAAGACGACTTGTCATAAAATGGCGGTTCACGACCAGAATCGAGCGGGAGGAAACACCCGGACAACCAATAAAGCGGAGCGTATGAATTCCAGGATGATCCGCAAAGTCCACCCCCAATAGGGAAACACTCCGCTTTTCCTGGTCTTTTGACCAGCTCCAACGGGCCGGCGGCTTGAGAAAACGCGCCTGACGACCCAAAAAGCTTGCCGCCTGACAATGGTGTTCACCCCCCTCTTTGACAAGAAGTGTTCCTCCCAGGACAACCTGCACCGGAGATGAGTCCATGCCAGACTCTGAAGCTATCGCCAACGAAAACGGTGAAACAGCAAACAGAATATTCAACATGAAAATCGAAATAGCATTCTTCATGCCGACCCTCCCCGGGTCCATCCACCCCGAAGGGAAAAAGCCTTGGCCTTCGGATCGGCTGAATAGGCAAGATCTCCAATCATAGCGACTCCTGAAGCCCCCGTCTTCCTGACAGATTCAATATTCCCCTGATGGATCCCCCCGATGGCAACAACCGGGATCTCCGCTTCTGCCACAACCTGTTCCAGGAGCTTAAGCCCCTGGGGAGGGCCATAAGCCAGCTTGGAGGGGGTTTCAAAAACCGGTCCAAAAAAAACATAGTCCGCCCCTTCGGCTTGTGCCCTCATCACTGACTCTCGGCTGTGGCAGGATACACCCAGAAGAAAATTGTCCGGTTTTTTTTTTCGGATGACATCCATGGGGATATGATCTTCCGGCAGATGCAGTCCGATAGCGTGAATCGAAAGAGCCATATCCAAACGGGTATTCACAATGATCGGGAATTCCTCCCCGAGGCTATCCCGCAAAAGATAGCCCAGATCCAGGAAATCCCGGACCGGGCCATTTTTTCTCCTGAGAACGACAGCACTCACACCACCACTGACCGCTTCCTGCACCCGGGATACAATGACTTTTGGTGGAAGATCCTCCGGAGTCACAAACAGAAGCGGTAAAATCTCCATCACATCCCGAAAGGAGGACTTCTCCTTCGGGGGATTCAGGAGCGGGCTCCCGGAGAAGGCATTTCAAGCATCCCCTCAAGTGGACTCGAGGCATTGGCGTAAAGCTTTCTGCCCATCCGACCTGCAAGGTAGGCATCCCGTCCGGCAAGGACGCCGTAGCGCATGGCTCTTGCCATCCTTACAGGATCCCTGGCTTCTGCAATAGCCGTATTCATCAAAACACCCGAAACACCCATTTCCATGGCAATTGCAGCATCGGAAGCCGTTCCGACTCCCGCATCCACGATGATCGGAACCGATACTGTTTCCTGAATGATCCTCAGGTTATAGGGATTCCGGATCCCGAGGCCTGAACCGATCGGAGCGGCCAGCGGCATGACAGCGACGCACCCAACATCTTCAAGCTTCTTGGCCAGGATAGGATCATCATTGGTGTAAGGAAAAACGATGAACCCTTCTTTCACCAGGATCTTTGCCGCCTCGAGAAGTCCTATGACATCCGGAAAAAGTGTTTTCTGATCCCCCAGAACCTCAAGCTTGACCATATCGGAGATACCGGCGGCACGTGCGAGTCTCGCATAGCGCAAAGCATCTTCGACTGAATAGCAGCCGGCGGTGTTCGGAAGAATCTTGAACTTGTCCGTGGGAAGGTAGTCCAAAAGATTGGGCTCATCTTTTTTCAAAATGTTCACGCGACGGACAGCCACGGTAACCACATCCGCTCCCGAGGCGAGAATCGCCTCTCTGGTCTGCTCAAAATCCCGATATTTCCCTGTTCCGACCCAAAGACGGGAACGGAAGGAAATGCCGGCAACCACCATTGGATCATCCATCTTTGCTGTATCTTCCAGCACTCCATTTTCCATAACGATATTTCCTCCAGACAATAAATTCATTGGACATGATCGACAAGATCCATTCTAGGACGGGAGTCGGGCGGGGGCAAGGATCGGAGAAAATTGTGAGTGCAACCATATCCTGGCCGGCAAAACATACTGGAAAAATGGAGGCCCCTTGAATCGAAGCGACAACGCCCGGTCCATACGGAGCCACGGAAGAGAAACCGATCTTCCACGGAAGACTGTTCGACAGGCTCTTGCGTGCCCCAGCAGTTCACTCAGAGCCGTTCTGGATGGCGAGGTGGTCAATCTAACGGGGCTCGGGACGTTCGATGTCCGGATCGAAACCCCCTTTTCCCCGGTCTGTCGATTCCCTTCTCCTGAGGGGTTTTCAGCCCATACAGGATTTCTCCCCTTTTTCTCTGGTCCGGTGGGCGACCTCCCCTCTCTTTCCCCTTGGACCCGAGCATTCTGGTCCGGTTCTCCGTTTACGAGAGCTGTTTCTCCAGTTCCAGAGCTTCCCGGATATCGGGAAGGGAAGGGTCCGCTTCCGAACCGTCAAGAAGATCCGAAAGACCGGAAAACAGCGCAAGCGCCTCCTTTCTCTTCCCGGCGTACCCGAAAAATCTTCCCAGGCTGGTGGCGGCCCGAAGTTCGAGGGCCCGGGCGCCCTGCCTCCGGCTGATTTCGAGTGCGGTCCAGAAACACTCCCTCGCCTCCTTCCTCCTTCCTTCGAGAAGTGCCGCCTCTCCCTTCAACCGCCAGAGTTCGGCGTCGAAAAAAACCGTCCCGAATTTTTGCGAGAACCGGAGAGCCGAATCGATGGCTCCCCGGGATCTCCGGATGTCGGAAAGAGAAAGATAGGCCTCCGCCAGAATCGAGAGATATTTGATTTCGGCCATCCAATGGAATTTTCGGGAGAGAGCAACCGCGTTCAGGATCGCCCCGATCCCGGAAGACTCCCCCGTCATGACCTGCGCCCACCCCCGGAAGCCCTTCTCCGATGGACTCCACCCTTCGATCCCCGTGGTACCGATCAATCCCTTGAGGTTGTCCAGCACCCCAAAAACTCGCTCCGGAAGGCGCAGGTACCGAAAGGTGACGGCGGAGAAGGTCAGGATGTGGCCTTTTTTCTGGAGGTTTTCGGAGACGCGTCCGAGACTTTTCTCTACAGCCGACAAGGCCGATCGGTAGCGCCCCAGAAACCACAGATTCCAGAACTGGTAGTCGGCGGACTGGAGGAGAGCCGCCTCCCGGAGGATCCCTCCGCCCTCACCGGCCCCTTCGCTTTTTATACCGATAGACAATCCCTGAGAGAGGATCTCGAAGGAGCGGACGGAACGCCCTTCCCAGAAGGCGGTGCTCCCGTCGGCATAGAGAGAGGCGATCCGACGACTCGAAGACTCCGGTTTTCGGGACAGTTCGTGCAGGGAGTCCGCCACCTTCCGGGAATCGCGTATATCCATGCCGGCGAAGCGGATATTCATTCCGCCGTAAATGGAGCTCCAGTAGCCGTACAGGGCTTGAAACGCCTCTTCCGACACCCCCGCCTCAACGTCGATGATATCCAGTGCCTTCCGGAAGGACTGGCGCGCTCCCCGGCTTCCATTCCCTTCCATGTCAACGAGAAGATTGCCCCGAAGGATCAGGAGCCGGCTTTCCATGTTTTTGTCGTCTTTTTCGCCGTCGGCCTCCGGAGAACAATGGCCAGGGAGGAGGGCAAAAGCCTTCTCGAGGAAGTGCTTCGACTCGAAAAACGCCCCTCTCTCGTAGGAGTTTCTGGCGGCCTTTTCGTACCAGAGAACCGCGGTGGAAAAGACCCGGGCCTCCTCGAAATGGCGGGCGACCAGCTCGGGGGTCGTCCCGGCGCGATCGGGAAAGACGTCGCGGATGGTCTCTGCGTATTTTTTATGGAGGAGAAGGCGGACGGACTGGGGAATGGAGAGGCGCGAGGTTTCGACAATCAGGGCGTGGCGGAAGGCGAGGCTGGCGCCCGATGGATCCTCCTCCTCTCCTGCGAGGCCGGACCCTTTAGCACGGTGCAGAAAGTCCTCGAAGGTCTCCGGAGGGCCGGAGAAGACCCGGCGCAGGAGCATCAGGGGAACCACCCGGCCGTATACGGAAGCCGTCTGCAAAAGGGAGCGAGCATCTCCGAGGTGTTCGAGGCGGGAGGCCAGGACCTCCGAGAGCGTGGCGGGAACACCATCCCGCCATTCCCCCGAAGAGCGGTCCGGACTTTCGAGCCTCTCCCGGACGAGCTCCTCGATGAAGAGAGGCACGCCGTCGGAGGTCCGGACGACAAAGTCTTCGTCCGATTCGGACAACGTCCTTCCCGGACTCTCCTTGCCGAGGAGACGGACCAGGGAGCGGATGTCGACGTCTTCCAGAGGTTCGAGGTGAAGAATCGACCTGTCCGGAATCTCCCTCAGCCATAAAGGATCCTCCCCGGTCCGGGTCGTGAGAAGAAAGAGAATCTTTCCCGTAAAGAAGGGATCCAGAAGGATCGTCCGCAGGAGATCCCCCGAGGAGGCGTCGATCCAGTGCAGATCCTCGACCAGATAAAGTCCCTTCCCCTCCAGCGCCCGGTAACGGAGGATCGACAGAAGGAGCGCCGAGGTCTCCTCCCTGAGGCGCGAGGCGGACATCTTGGGAAGAGGAGCGTCCGGATGGGGAGGAAGGGAGAAAAGATTTCCCAGGAGGGCCACCGCCTTTTTCTCGTCGTCGAAGGAGAAGGTCCGGGCATAGTCCCGCAGACGGGAATACCCCTCCTCCTGCCCGACTCCTTCGGGCAAATGGGCGGGCCCACGGATCGCCTGGACAAAAGGGAACAAGGGACTGTCCATGAACTGGGGAGCGCACTCGATCCGGCGAAGCCGGACGGTGCGAAGATCGTCGGCTCCGAGAAAAGCACGGACCAGGGCTGTCTTTCCGATCCCCGCCTCTCCCTCCACGACCACGACCCCTCCTTGTCCGGCCTTCCATTGTCGGATAAGACCGGCCATCTCCCGGTCCCGGCCGAAGAGGGGTCGATTTTCTTCCCTCTGGACGTTTTCCCCGACAAAATCCAGAAGAAAAAGCCCTTTTCTCCTGGTTCCCAGGATCCGGAGTTCTCCCGCTTCCGAAAGACGGAACTGGCCCTTGAGAAGACGGGCCACCGGTTCCGACAGGAGAATCGATCCGGGGTCCGCCTGCATCGAAAGCGACATGGCCGACCGAGACACCGATCCGGTCGGGTCCGGAGGGGCGGACCGATCTCCCCGGAGGATCCGCCCCGAGTGGATCCCCGCGGCAAAGGCGATTTCCCGGCTTTTTCCCCCCGGCCCTCCGAAAACCAGACGTCTGATCTCAAGGGCGGCCCGGGCCGCCCGTCTCGCGGCCCCTTCTGTCAGTCCGGAGATCCCGAACCAAAAAAGAAGAGAACTCCCCTGGATCCGTCCGACCGTTCCACCGAGCGCCTCGACTTTCGATGCGGCCCGGTCGAGAAGCTCCCCGATCCCGGCCGAAGCTTCTCCGGACTCCTCCTCGCTTTCGCCGGCGATTTCGAGATAGAGAGCCGTGGCGGGTTTCCATTCGGGGGAGAACGCGAGATCCGGAAAGACCGGCCCGTGGGAGGCGGGAAGAGGCGTCCGTTTTTCCGGGGAGGAGGCACGGACCTTTTCCAGGATCGCCAGGGTCTCCGGATCCGGCTCCGTTCCCAGTTGCTGCCGGAGGATCTTCCGGCAGGTCTCGAACTGGTGTAGGGCCGCCATCGTGTTCCCGGTCTCGGCCAGGAGGAGCATCTTGCGTCCGTGGCAGGCCTCGTCTAGGGGGTCGATCGCCAGGGCCCGGTCGAGCAGGAGCAGGGCCTCCGGAACGGCCCCGCGTTTCTCGTTGAGCAGGACCAGACGGTTCATGATCCATCGGACGCGCACCTGAAGCTCCTCCCTCGTCCCGGTGATCCAGTTCTCGAACTCTTCGCAGTCCGGGAGGGAGAACCCTTCCATGAACGGTCCCCGGATCTCCCGGAGGGTGCCACTCGTCCTGGCTCGGCATTCGGGGCAGTCTTCCGGATCGTGAAAAATAGGGCAGGAATCCGGAGGAATGATGAGCCCATGGGCATCGGTCCGGAGCATAGGATTCGGCTGGAGGGCGACGTGGGTGCGGGTCACCGACAGCAAGGGATGGGGGTTAGCATTGTTCCATGTCTTCCGGAGGGAGTGAAGAGCCCATCGGAGGTTATTGTCGGCCCGGGATTTCAGAAGTTCAGGCCAGAAAAGATCGGAAAGAAAACTCCGCTCGTGGGGTTTTTCCCGTTCCATGGCCAGAAAGGCGAGAAGAGCCAGATGTTTCTGGTGGAGCCGGACGGGTTTCCCGTCCCGAGAAATCCCCGGAGAACCGAGGAGTCTGAGATCGAACATAAGGATCACTTCTCTTTATTTTTGGCCAGTCGTCCCTCATCGACTCATTGCATGGACCTGAATACGGATCAATGGCAGGACGGAACTCGTCGAGCATCATAGATCGGACGCGTCCGACAATCAACAAACGGGGAACAAACGGGCCTCCTTTATGATTTACTCGAAGGTACTCTCCCGGAGTGGGATGGAGGGATTTTTCCCTCATATTATTCTTTCTTTTCTGGGATATTCTGTTCGGCGAACCCGCAGACACACCATACTTTCTTCGGACGCCGGAATGTCCGGACAACCCTGTGGAGAAGAGGATCCTGATGAACAAGGGAGACCTCGTGAAAGCCCTCCTCGGCCGGCAGTGCGCTCTCTCCGGAGATCCCGGGAGATGGTCGAGGAGGCACTGACCTGATCGTCGACACAGTGTCCCGGGGGGGAGATGCGGGACTGGTCGAGGTCGGAACGTCCCGGCCGGTCCTTTCCCCGGTTTGCCTCTGGCAAGTCCTTCCGGGAGGCGGTGGAGACGAGCCCGGCGGTCTCCCCCCAGGACCGGTCCTGAGCCCGTTTTTCTTTTTTCCGTCCCCGCGGTTCGCTCCGGCGGGTCCGACACCCTCAATCAATGGAGAATGGAATGATCGTTTGTTGTAATCACCGGCCGGAACGTTTGGCCGACGGGATCCGCCCGGCGCTCGCCGGAAGCCTTCTGGTTCTTGTCGTGGCGTCTCCCCTCTGGGCCGCGAGTCCCGACGGGACCCCCTGCAATCCGACGGGGGCGTTGGGAAGCTCGATGGGTGGATGCGCAAAGCCTCCGACCCCTCCGTCTAAAAAGTCGGCGTCGGGACTGCTCCCGACAAATGCCTCCTTTTCCGCTCCCGAACGCTTCCAGATCCGTACGGAAAAGACCGGACAGGAAGAGACGATCCGGAGGAACATTGCCGCCTGGGTGGCCAAAAGGGCGGTGCCCCATCCGACCCCATCCGAATCGGCCCTTCTGAACGCCGCCATTCTCAACCTCTCCTCGAGCTCCTTTCCGATCTCCCGGGAGGAGGCCGGGACGAATCTTTTCACTGTGACGGTCGATGCCCCGACCCTAAACATGATCGCAGCACATCTTCGTCGGGCCGTCTCCTCTGGCCGTCTCGCCTACCGGGTAAATCGCACGGCGGTGACGGGAGGAACCCCGGAAGAGAACCAGTTCGTCGAGCACAGTCTTCCGATCTCACCGGCCGGAGTAGTGGATGCCCAGGCGGTCTCCGATGCCCTCTACCGGGTGAGCCAGGTGCCGGGATTCGCACGGGCCGACGGGCTCTTCACTCCCGTGTCCCTTCCCGGAATCGCCGCTCCTCCAGCCCCGCTCTCTCCCCGGACCGGCGAGCCCTTCGCCCCGGAGGGCCAGGCTCCTCCCCTCGAAACCCTCCTGGTGAACGTGACCCCAACACCAACCTTCGCCGGATCGCAAATCGAGGTCGACAACTATGGTTATGCCCCCACCGGTGCCCTCATGCAGAACGCCACCGGGAACGTGAACAACGCCGGGACAGCCGGCGGGCTCTTCTCCGTCTCGGCCTCGACCTCCTTCGGCGGTATGGTTGCGGGAATGGTCTCCTACTCTCTTCCCGTAGGTCTTCTGTACCGGGTGGGAGCGGATGTCAACGCCATGAACTACAGCCTGGGCAACGGCTTCTCCCCCTGGGGCCACGGAGCTAACACCGCCCAGCTGATCTCTTTGGGGGTCTCGGGAAGCAACTACAGCGGGGACCTCTGGGGAACGGAGACCTTCCTCGAAGCTCCCGACCGGAAGCTGGCATTGAAAGAGACGCTCTTTCTCAAGGAGTTCCAGGACACCTACTCACAAAACTCCCAAAACGACCGGAGCCTCCTGGGCGGGACCATCGACCTCTCGGGGTTCCGGAGACTGGGCAAGCTCCTAGCCAGTTTCGACCTAGCCGACACGGAATACGACCTGACCCAAGGGTCGGGGTCGGATCCCGCCAATCCATTCTACAATAGCACCCAAGGTCTCCAGAACTACTGGACGGGCAACGCCCAGCTCTCCTACGCCATCACCCCCGTCTGGTCGGTGACGCTCGGGACGGTGGACCAGCAGTATATCGGGGGAGGGGTCCTCGACCCCATGCTCCAGGCGACCTTGGGCGGGGTCTCGAATGTGATGGCACTCCCCACCGCATCGCTCTTCGGGAACGACCTCTATGCGGGGACCCTGACGCTCACCCGGACCGATGTCTCCAAGGTTGCCACCTTCGCCTCCTCGCTCTTCTTCGACGCGGGGCAGGTGACGGGGCTGGGAACGAACTATTCCGCCATGGGGCCGGGGGTGGAAGAGAGCGTCTCCGCACCGCACTGGTTCGCCCGGGGCGACCTCGCGGTTCCGGTGGGGGGACTTCCCACGCAGGTTCTGGGACAGAACATCACGGCCCTCACCGGAGGCAACATCGGCCAGGGGGGAATCCCCCTCCAGCTGTGGCTCTCCGCAGGGCTCCGGTACTGAAGATCGAACAGAGGCGGCGGAACGAGGATCTCCTCCCCCGAAAAAAACACCCTTTCCTTCCTGAAGGAGCTCTACCCATGAGACAGACCCAAACCTTTCGGACCTTTTCCCTCTTCCACAAGATCGTGGCCTGTGTCCTTTCCGCGACGATCCCGCCGGCGACGCTTCCGGAAGCCGCCCTGGCCCTTCCCCACGGGGGAGTCGTCTCCAAAGGTTCGGCGACACTGGGGTACAGCACGGGCAAGCTACTGATCTCCCAGTCTACGACTTCCGCCACCTTCAACTGGGGATCCTTCAACGTGAAATCCGGACAGAGCGTGGCCTACAAGACGCCGGGCTCCTCGTCGGTCTCGATGAACTATATCGGCGGCACCACCCCGTCCACGATCAACGGGACGGTGACGAGCAACGGGATCCTCTATTTCATGAACCCCAATGGACTGATCTTTGGCTCGGGGGCGACGGTCAGCGCCGCCGGGGTCATGGCCTTCGGATCCGCCACTCCCTGGGGGACCCCCACCGGTGCGATCACGAATGCGGGGACGATCTCGGCCGCGACGGGCGGCACGGTGGCGCTGGTGGGAAGTTCGGTCGCCAACTCCGGGACGATCTCGGCGCCCGGAGGGGAGGTCCTTCTCGCGGCGGGCTCCACGGTGACGCCGATCAGTGGCTCGGGAAGCTCGTCGCTCTCGGTGGCGACCACGGGCGGAGGACTGGTGGACGACTCGGGGATTGTTTCGGCCGAGACCGTAAACGGCAAGACCGGGACGATCCTCCTCCAGAGCGGGATGGGCTCCGGAACGACGACGCTCGAATCCACCGCCGTCCTCGACGCCTCGGCCCCCAATGGCGGGAACGGGGGCGCCATCACAGTCAATGGGTACAAGGTGGTTCTGGACCAGATCGCTCCGCTCAACGTCTCGGCTCCGGCAGGCCACCCCGGCACGATCGTCGTTGACCCGACAACGCTCGATATCGGGTCTGCCAGCGCCCTTGAGACCGTGGACGGAACTGCATCCTATTTGACGGCCCCGATTTGTCTGACCGCCAATATCAGCCTCACACAGAGCAATGGCTTGCCCTATCCATGGATCCCCCTGGGGACATCCTCCTCGGCGTTCACCGGGTCCTTCAACGGGAACGGATATACGGTTAGCGGGTACACCATCACGGCATCGGCCAACGATGCCGGGTTCATCGGATATCTGGGATCCGGCGGAATCGTTAAGAACCTCGGGGTGTCCGGGACAGTGAACGGGGGAAGCTACAGCGCGATTGGGGGGATCGTCGGATACAACGCCTCCGGCACGGTGGAAACTTCCTACAACACGGGGAGCATCACCGGCAGCGCCTACGTGGGGGGGGTCGTCGGGCAAAACACCGGCATGGTGGAGTATTCCTACAACACGGGAGTCTTGAGCGGAACAGCCCCCCAAGTGGGGGGGGTCGTCGGGCAAAACTCCGGCACGGTGGAGTACTCTTACAACACGGGGAACGTCACCGGCGGCAACTATGTGGGAGGGATCGTCGGATTCAACAACACCACCACCGGCACGGTGGAATATTCCTACAACACGGGGAGTGTCAGCGGCACCAACTACGTGGGGGGGGGCGTTGGATACAACAACACCGGCCTTGTGGAGTACTCCTACAACACGGGGAGCGTCACCGGCGGCAGCGACGGGGGAGGGATCGTCGGGCTCAACACCGGCGGCACATATACCGATAACTATTGGAACACTTCCGCGACCATATCCTCGGGCAATACGACGGGAGTGGGGAATTCTTCCTCTCCCGTAGGTGGAGTGTCTGGGCTCACGTCCTCGCAGTTCGGCAATCCCTCGAATTTCTCCAACTGGTCTTTCAACATATGGAACTCGACTGCTTTCTACTCGCCCGCGACCTCGGACCCCTGGTTCGAAGGTTCCGTTGTTTCCGGAAGCGGAACGATGACCGCCCCCATGCTGGTGCCGGATTTCGCCACGGCGATAGTGACGGGAAACAGCGGCACGTCCGTCTATAACGGCTCGACCGTCTCTCCCGGATATACGGCGACCTATACGATGGGGGGATCAACCGTCACCTCAACAAATATTGCGGTGAACGTCGGACCGAATGCAGGAACCTATACCGAGTCTGCCACATTGTCGGCACCCACGGCCCAGACGAGCGTGGATTCGGTTTCTACGGTCTCCGGGATCTGGACGATCAAAAAGGCAAATCTGACCCTCTCCGGCTCCGAGGTCTATAACGGGACGACAACCCTTGCGGGAAGCGCCCTGACGGCAACGGGGGTCGATGGCCAGACCTTCAGCGTCGGAGGAACCGGGTCGGGAGACCTTTCTTCCCCGAACGTGCAGACGAACGCTCCCCTGGCGAACGTCACCAACCTGACCCTGGGAAGCAGCACGAACGGAGGTTCGGACTCCAACTACAACGGGTTATCCCAGACCGGGAGCTCGGTGACGATCACGCCGGCTCCGCTGACGGCGACGGCGTACTACGCCTCCATGACCTACAGGGGAACGCTGCCGACCCTCTCGGGAACGGTCGCGGGCTTCGTGAACGGACAGACCCTGTCTCTGGACGGGGGAAGCTGGACAACCTCCGCCACATCGTCCAGCAACGTCGGAAGCTACGGCGTGTCGCTCACCCTTGGCAGCCTCTACTCCGGTGACTATACGATCACGAATGCCTCTGGGAACTCTACCGCCCTCACAATCACGGCCGCGACCTCCACAACGGGAGGGGGAGCCTCCGGCAGCTCTAGTGCTGGAAGGATCACGGCCACCCAATTCAATCCCGTGCTCCAGACGGTCGACCTTTTCCAAAAACTTCCCTCCCTTCCGGGAAGCCCTTCCGCCGGGCAATCCTCCAATAACGCGTCCACCTCCCCGTCGTCCTCCGGCACCTCAACGACGCTTTTGATCACCCCAGACAGTTCTCTATCGGTGATTCATTCTCCTGGAGACGACACCAGCGGAGACGGGATTCTTTCCGCCCAGGAACTAAAGCCATGAGGCTCTGGATTTCGCTTGTTCTGGCCCTCGTCGCGGGGATCCTGTTGGCCGGGGGAAGGGGAGCCGCCCGGGCCGCCTCCTGGCCTCTTCCCTTCGATCCATTCCTGGCCCCGGAGTCCTTCGGGTGCAAGCATCTTCTGATCCCGGGAGCGGAGCTCCTTCCCCATGACCCCGTCGTGGATTCCCGGGTTCTTCCCGGATGGAAGGAGATCCCGATGAAGGACGGGAAGAACAAGACCATCGAGAGCCTCATCATCAAGGGGTCGACGGTCGTGCACAAAAAGGACAAGGACGGGAAGCCCACGGGCCCTCCGATGGTGCTGATTCCGACGGGGGGTCTCCTCTACGATGCCACCCCTCTCGAGACCCATCTTCCCGTGGGAGACCGGGGGGTGATCTTCGGCCACAGGGCCGTTCTCCTCAAGAAGAATCTAGAGGAAGAGACCTGTCATAACTTCTCGGTGCTGGCGGGCCGGAGCTTCGACGTGGGAGACAGCGTCATCACCTACCTGATGCCGGGTCCGAAGGGAGGTCCGGAGGTGCTCTGGCGGACGCTGGACGGGGTCTCGATCCGCCCCCACCCGCTCGACGAATATCCCGCAGGCCATGTGCCGCCGAAGAGCTCCACCCGGATTTTTGGGGCGTATACCCACGCCGGGCAGCTCGCCGAATACGCCTCATTTTCCGCCCCCCTGCTCCTCTCGGAAACATGGAGGATCGGCGGAAAGGAGAAAAAGGTCGCCGCCAACTCGGAATGGTTCCCGCACTTCCGGATGGTCCCGATATCGTGTCCGATCGGCCATCACATCGGGCTCATGGTCTACAACGACGTCCCGATCCTTCTCGACACAGACCATGAGATGACGCTCTATGATGGCGCCCTGAAAATTCGTCTCGTGAAGATCCATGAAAAATCCGGGAAGGTGGTCTTCGCGCTGAACGGCCGCCCCTACACAGGAACACACGGAATCGATAGCCTGATCGGGAAGGGTCGGGCGATCTCCGGGATCAAAAACACCATTGCCACGCTCCGGAAGCTCCGGGGAACCTGACCGGGTTTCCGGGAGTAGTCCGGAGAGGGGCTGACCCGGACCTGACTTTCCTCCCGCGCAAATAGGGGATCTTCTGTTGACAAGACCCTTCGAACGGAACCAGTGACAATTTCAAGAACTGTCGACAGGCTTTTTCTGACCGGAATCTTTCTCTCCCCCCAAAGCATGCGCTGTGTTTTGCAGCTGGTGATCAAGGTTTGATGACTTCCAGAAAAAAACTCCTGCAGGTGTTCATCAAACACTTTCTGTAATAGAATGTGTTATTCTTTTTTCCGCAGAAACTTTTTTGACCCGATCGACGACTAAAACGTCCCCCAATACAGCGTTCTTGAATGGACAAGCCAGCTGACAGCTCCAAAACCCCTACAGAAAACACTGCCTTCCTTCAGGACCTGGATCTTCTTGAAACTCTCCATATGGCTGATTCCCATACGATTTATGACAAATCGATCAGGAATCCGGAACAGTTCTGGGGGAAGATAGCGGAAAACTTTCGCTGGTGCCGGAAGTGGGACAGGGTTCTCGACTGGAACCCAAAAACCTATGAGGCCCGCTGGTTTTCCGGAAGTCTCTCAAACATCACGACCAACATGCTCGACCGGCATATTGATGAAGGACTTTCCAATAATGATCACTCATCAGGCTTCCTGTGGATCAAAGAGTCTTCTCAAATGTCCATAACTTTTACATGTGTCAAGATTTTTTTCATCTCACCTGGTTTCAATGAGCGTTACCGATTTTTTTTGTCCATTTAAAATCAGTCAACACATTTTGGATTATCCCATTTTGCACGAGACAT
>DAIEST010000238.1 GCA_027346125.1 Leptospirillum sp.
ACACACCACCTTGACCCCGGACGCCCCGCTCCCATACACTGAGCCATGATCCTGCGACGACTTCTGCACCTTATCTACGGATTCATTCTGGTCTTCCTGACAGGCGGGACTCTTGTGTTCACGCTGTTTGTCACACCGACCCTTTTTCTTTCCCTGGGAAAAGAGATGGCAGGAGAGGTTGTCGGCATTCTCTTCCCCCCTTATTTTCACCTGCTGTTCGTTTTCACTCTTGTAGCGCTCGCACTCCAGGCCGGCCGATATGCCCTGCGGCCGGATTCCGTCAGGAGATCCCTCCCGGCCTGGGCCGTACTCGCCATGGGAACTGGATATCTCGCCCTCTCCCTGGGGCCGCGCGCCATGGCTTCCCGGGCAGCATGGCTCTCCCATCAGGGAGAGCCTTCCTTCAAGGCGGCGTTCGACTCTCTCCACCAGCAATCCGTGCTGGTCAACGGATTCATTCTTGCGGGGTATCTCGCCCTCACCTTGTTTCTTCTGACAGAATCCCACACCACTCCGACAGGAACGCCGCAAGACCGTCAACGCTCTGAAACACCCGGTCGGGACTGAACTCTTCCCGTTCCAGCGGATTCCCGAACCCCCATGTCACACCGACCGTCCGGACACCTGCCCGTCGTCCGGCCTCCATGTCGACAATGCTGTCCCCGACAAGAAGGGTCCGTTCCGGAGCAATCCCGAAACGCTGGATCATCTTGAGGATCGGTTGCGGATCGGGCTTTCTCCAGGGATAGGTGTCGCCGCCGACAATCTCCGAGAACAGGGCATCCACGCGCATCTTCCCGATCAGCTCCCGACAGAGATCCTCTCTCTTGTTCGAAACGACGACATGGATCGCAGGAAGCGATTCCAGAATGGATCGGATTCCCGGAAAAAAATGCGTCTCGTCGGCGATATGCTTGCGATAATAGGCCAGAAAAATCTCGATGGCCTTCTCACGTTCTTCCGGAAGGGCAGACTCCGGCAAAGCCGCATTCACGAGGTAGCGGACGCCGTTCCCGACCATCCGGGCAAAATGGTCCTCCTTCACAGGGGAGTACCCCAGTTCCTGGACCGCCATGTTCGTCGCCTTGACGAGATCCTTCCGGGAGTCCACCAGAGTACCGTCCAGATCCCAGAGAAGAAGGCGGTCCAACGGGGGCCTTTCATTGTGCATCAGGGAATCCTCCGCATTCGATCGGGGTCCCGCAGCCGGTCCCCCAACAGGTTGAAAACAATCACGACACCCACGATCGTCATACCGGACAACAGGAGCCAGGGCGCGGCCTGCATCGCCGGAAGCGATTGCGACTCCGCCAGGATATTCCCGAGACTCGGATGGGGTTCGGGAACGCCCAGTCCCAGAAAGGACAGGCCGGACTCTCCCACGATAAAACCCGGGATGGAAAGGGTCAGCGCCACGATCAGGTAGTAGGACATGTTCGGCAGAATGTGCCTGAGCCAGATCCGCAGCGGGGACATCCCGATCGACCGGGCTGCCAGGACAAAGTCCTCTTCGCGAAGCGACATTGCGAGTCCCCTGACGACACGGGCCAGCCCGGCCCAGCCCACAAACGCGAGAGCCCCGGTCATGATCAGGGTCACTTCCGTGGCAGAGAGTCCCGGAGGGAAAATGGCCCGGACCCCCATCAGAAGATAGAGAGAGGGAATGGCCATGAACACCTCCCCCAACCTCATGATCAGCTGATCCGCCCAGCCTCCCGTCGTTCCGGCAAACAGCCCCGCCATGATACCGATCACAAAAGAAAGGGAGACGGCTGAAATCGACAGGAGAAAAGAAAACCGGATCCCGTACAGCAGTCTGGAAAAGAGATCCCGGCCAAACAGATCCAGCCCCAGAAGGGCCACTCTTCCCGGTTTGTCCACACAGAAAAGATGGCGGGTCCCCCGGATCGCTCCCATCCACCGGTAGGACTCGCCCCGGCACAGGAACCTGACCGGAACCCATTGTCCGGGAACCGTCTCGAAACGATGCAGCACCGGATCCTTCAGTTTGATCACGGGAACCGCCCATTCTCCCGCATGACGGGCCGGCCATACAGCCGGCATATACGACAGGTCGAACCGGACGCTGTCGTACCGGTAAGGAGCCAGAAACTCCGCCAGAACGCTGGAAACAAAAAACAGGCAGAGCACCAGGAGCGGGATTCCCCCTTTCCGGAACACTGAAAACGTCCTGTTCACGAGTTCCGCTCCCGAACCCTCGGGTCCAGAAAAAACAGGGCGGCATCGGCCAGGAGATTCCCCAGAAGCAGCATGACGGATCCTGCCAGGATCCCCCCCATGACCAGGTAAAGGTCTTCGGTCAACACCGCGTGCAGCATGAGACGCCCCATTCCGGGCCACGCATACACCATTTCGACGAAGGCCGCTCCGGACAACAATCCGCCCAGCTCCATCCCGAACAGGGTCACCAGCGGGTTCAGGGCATTGCGGAAAAGATACCGGAACCGGAGAAAACGGGGAGCGATGCCTCTGCCCTTGGCCGCCAGGAAAAAGGGCTGTTCCCGTACTTCGATCACCGAAGAGCGCATCAGCCGGTACAGCACCCCAAAGCTTCCCAGCGCAAGGGTCAGCGCCGGCAAGGCCAGGTGATGCAGGAGATCCCCCAGACGGTCGATCCCCCCCTGTCCGGCCAGGCCCGGGCGATGGGCTCCGCCGATCGGGAACCAGCCTGTCCGGCCGGCCAGCAATACCCCCAGAAGCGCCAGGAAAAAAGAGGGGACCGAGATCGAAAGGTAGGAGAATCCCGTCAGGAACCGGTCCAGAACCCCTTTTGGACGGGAGGCGCCGTAGACGGCCAGGGGAAGGGCCATCCCCCAGGAAATCGCGACGGCGGTCAGGGTCAGGAGAACGGTGAGGGGAATCCGGGACAGGAGGAGCGTCATCACGGGAAGATGATAGGAGAAGGAATACCCGAGCTCCCCGTGAAACAACGCCCCGACCCAGTGGAAGAACTGGAGATAGAACGGCTGATCCAGTCCGTACAGGACTTTCAGCTGTCGAATGATCTCCGGCGACACCTGGGGATTCATGGCCATCTGGGAGAGAAAGTTTCCCGGAGCCAGGGAGATGAGCAGAAAAGACAGAAAGAGGATCCCCGTCAGCACAAAAATCAGATGAACGAATCGTGCGCCAATCGATCGGATCATGCCGGAGACAACACTCCCTGCTGGAAAACCTGTGAAATATGCGGAACAACCCCGCCCAGAGGCGTCGGATGGATGCCCCCGAGGGTCTTCCGGACCGCCGTGATCTGATCCGGCGTCACCAGATCGATCAACGGAAGCTCCCGATGGGCAATCTCCTGCCAACGATCATAAATCTTCTTTCTCCGGACCGGATCCATCGTAGTCGCACCCTGGTCGAACAACTGGTCGATTTCGGCCTCCCACGGCTGATCGGGATGAGGCTCCCGGGGATTCCAGAGATGGAGAAACCCGGAGGATTTCCAGACCGAGGTATCTCCGTGGGGATCCAGGACACCCGTCAGTCCGAAGAGCAGCATCTCCCACCGGAAGCTCGACGTGACCATCGTGGCCAGCATATTGAACTGGAGCGGGACAATCCGGATCTTGATCCCCACCTCCTTCAGATTGGCCTGAAGGATCTGGGCCATCTGGACGCGCTCCGGACTTTCCGTATTGGTCAGCAAGATGATGGTCACGCGATGTCCGTCCCCGTCATAAAGCCAGGATCCGCGGTAGGAAAAGCCGGCTTTTTTCAAAAGAAGCCTTGCCCGGTCCGGATCATGGCGATAGGGGGGAAGACGGTCGTTGAAGAATGCCCGTACGGCGCTGGGAACAGGTCCCGGAATGGGTTCCCCCATCCCGTTCAGGACGATATTGATCAATGCCGTCCGGTCGATGGACCAGGCGACCGCCTCCCGGAAACGCCGGTTCCGGAACCATCGAAGCTTCCAGGGGGCGATGGGAGCCCGCGGATTTTCGTTGAACGTCACAAAGGATTCCGAAAGGGAAGGACCCCGCACCATGAGACGGAATGCGCCCTGTTTCCGTTTGGGTTTCAGAACCGCCATCTGCTGGGGCGTCACCCCAAACAGATCCGTCTTGCCCGTGAGGAAGCGGATCAGGGAACTCGTATCGTTTGGCACGATCCTGAGCTCGATCTGCGCAAGGCAAGGAAGAGAGCACCCCGGAGAAGGGACGATGCCCAGGGGAGCCCGATAGTGCGGATTGCTCCGGAGGATCACAAACTGTCCCGGTACATACCGGGACAGGACAAAGGGACCGTCCCCGACGATATGGGCGGGATCTTCCCGAACGGACCAGGACTGGTTGAATGTTCCGGCATTCACGACCGGTTCCAGAATGTGTCGGGGGAGAATCTCGACGCCCAGCGATTCGAGCAGCGGAGCAAACGGTTTTTTCGTCTCGAAAACGACTGTCAACGGATCACGGAGAGTGACAGAGACAGGCTTCCCGTCGACCAGAAGCTCCGACCGGACCGAAGTGGCAATGGAAGGGTTGTAGTAGACCTTCTCGAACGAGAAAATCACATCCCGGCCATCGAGCGGAGCACCATCCGACCAGACAAGACCCGGCAACAGACGAACGACGACCCGGCGCCCGCCCCGGCTGACGCGCCAGCCTTTCGCCAGATCCGGCTTGACGGAACCGTCCCGGGGGGAGATCCGGGTCAACCCCCTGAACAGATACCCCAGGATCTGCGTGCTCGTCGTCTCGCTCGCAAGGGCGGGATTGAAGGTCCGGGGATCGGACACCACATCCATGACCAGATTCCCGTCGCTGACGCTGCCGCGGGGAACAACCTTCCAATGTTCCCTGGCGGACCCGGTACAACCTCCCGCCCCGAAGAGAACCACCCCCGCCAGAACAAGCGCGAGCGACCGGGAAGCCCTCCGGATCACGGGGCCTTGGGTTTGGGAGGAGCCGCCGCCGGCAGGGATTTGAGAGGGGAGTTCAGGAGGAGCGAAGGTCCGACCTGGCTCTGTCGGATCAGCGAAAGGGACAGGGATGTCACCATGAAAAGCGTCGCCAGAACCACGGTCACTTTCGCCAGGAACGAAGAAGCTCCCCGGGCGCCGAAAAGGGACTGGCTGGATCCGCCGATCATGACTCCGGTTTCGGCGCCTTTTCCGGACTGGAGAAGGACTGCCCCCACAATCAGGAAACAGGTCATTACATGAACAATCGTGATCAGAACTGTCATTTGAAACGGACTCCTTCTTGAGCGGTTCGCTCCGTCTGGGGGAGCAATTCCGCGGAATTCAACAAACCATTGGGGTCAAGCCAGGAACTCCCCACCAGGAACCCGGAAAGGAACTCCGACGAAGCCAGCTCCCGTATGTTCTCCAGGCCGACCGATCCGCCATACAGGCAATTCGGAGGATCCGGCCACGGAAACGCTTCGCATACAAAGGTAACGACTTCCTGGATATCCGAAAGACCGGCATTCACGCCGGAACCGATGGCCCAGACCGGTTCGTAAGCAAGATAGAACGGGGTATAGATTCCCTCTTCCCGGGCCCGGACGATCTCTTCGCAGACTGGCTCGAGCTGGCTCCGGAGGGTTTCGAGCGTGACTCCGTTTTCCCGGTCGGGCCGGGACTCCCCGAAACAGATGATGGGGACCACCCCTCCGTTGAGGCAAAGACCGGTCTTGGCCACCACATCCTCATCCGTCTCCCGGAAAAACCGCCTTCGTTCGGAATGACCGATCAGGGAACCCTTGATTCCGATATCCAGAAGATTCGGGACACCCACTTCACCTGTAAACGCCCCGGACGTGCGGGTCGAGACATCCTGGGCGACGATCTGGACCGGAAGCTTCCTCCGGTGGACCTCCCGGTTCACGTAATCCAGATAGATGTGCGGGGCAGCGAGCGCCACGGAAAGCCTCTTCCGCTCCAGAAGCCCCGACATCGGCCTGCCGGCGAGAACATCCAGATACCCGTCGATCAGCGATCGGGTCATATTCATTTTCCAGTTGGCCACCAGGAACATCAATGCCTCCGGATCCGGGGAGAGTTCAGCTATCCCGGTCGGGAATCGCGGAGAGACCGGGAAGATCTTTCCCTTCCAGCAATTCCAGGGCCGCTCCGCCACCGGTCGAGATGAACGTCATATTATCCGCCTCTCCGGCACGATACACGGCCAGAGCCGTATCCCCTCCTCCCACAACCGTCAGGGCATAGGAATTCGCCACCGCATGGGCCATGGCAAACGTCCCCCGGGAATACGCATCGATCTCGAAGACTCCCATGGGACCATTCCAGAGGATCGTCTTCGCGTTTTCAAGGACTTCGGCAAAAAGACGAACCGAAGCCGGACCGATATCGAGCCCGGTCCAGCCCTTCGGGATTTCCTGGTAAGGAACGATTTTTGTCGGAGCGGCAGGATCGAGACTCTCTGCGACAACGCAGTCCACCGGAAGATAGAGCTTGAACCCGCCTTTCCGGGATTTTTCGAGCATTTCCAAGGGAATGTGGAGAAGGTTCTCCTCCACCAGCGAATTGCCGATCTCGAGCCCCATGGCCTTGTAGAAGGTAAAGGCCATCCCGCCGCCGATAATGATCTTGTCCACCCGCTCCTGCAGGTTGGCGATCACGCCCAGCTTCCCCGAAACCTTTCCCCCCCCCAGAACTGCCACAAAGGGCCGGGTCGGGTCGGAGACCGCACCCTGGAGATAGGTGACTTCCTTCTTCATCAGGAACCCGATGGCCACGGTCTTGAGCAGGGAGGGAAGACCCACCACCGAAGCATGGGCCCGATGGGCCGTTCCGAACGCATCGTTGATGTACACATCGCAAAGACGGGCCAGAAGCCGGGAAAACTCGGGATCGTTGGTTTCCTCGCCTGGAATGAAACGGAGATTCTCGAGCAGGAGAACATCTCCCGGTTCCATCTTTTCGAGCTCGCACTCGACCTTGGGACCGACAACCTCCCCGCAAAACCGGATTTCCTTGCGCAGGAGGCGGGAAAGACGCTTGGCCACGGGAGCCATGCTGTACTTGAGGTCGGACTTTCCTTTCGGTCGTCCGAGGTGGGAACCGATCACCACCTTTGCCCCCTCGTCGATCAGATAGTTGACGGTCGGGAGGGAAAGACGGATCCGGCGATCGTCTGTAATATGGAGATCCCCGTCCAGCGGGACATTGAAATCCGCCCGGAGAAAAACCCTTTTACCCTGAACATCGATTTCGTCCACGCAGATCTTGGATGGGATCACAGGCGCTCCGCAATGTAATGAACCAGATCACGAACCCGGCAGGAATACCCCCATTCATTGTCGTACCAGGCAAGAACCTTGACGAGCCTTCCGTCCATCACCCGCGTCGAAAGTCCGTCCACGATGCTGGAATGGCTGTTTCCGAGAAAATCGGCCGACACCAGCGGAAGGTCCGTGTACTGAAGAATACCGGAAAGATATCCTTCCGCCGCTTTCCGGAACAGGTCGTTGACCGCTTCCACGGTCACGTCCGTCCGGACAAGGCAGGTCAGGTCGTTCAACGAAACGTCGGGGGTCGGGACGCGGATGGACATCCCGTCCAGACGGCCCTTGAGCTCCGGCATCACCAGTCCGATCGCCCTGGCAGCCCCGGTCGTCGTAGGAACCATCGAAAGACCCGCCGCCCGTGCCCGCCTCAGATCCTTGTGCGGCAAATCCAGGAGCTTCTGGTCATTGGTATAGGAATGCACCGTCGTCATGAACCCCTTTTCGATGCCCAGTTCGTTCGCCAGGATCTTGACGACGGGAGCAAGGCAATTGGTGGTACAGGAGGCGTTGCTGACGATGTGGTGCATGGAGGGATCATAGACCTGCTGATTCACGCCAAGGACCACCGTACAGTCCGGATCGGGAGAAGGCGCCGATATGATGACCTTCCGGGCGCCACCCTTGAGATGGAGAGCGGCCTTGTCCCGGTTTTCAAAGCGGCCGGTGCTCTCGATCACAATATCCACTCCGGAGTCTCCCCAGGGAATCTTCGCAGGATCCGACTCCCGGAATACCCGGATCGCATGCCCTCCCACAAGAAGATTTTCCCCGTCGTGCCCAACTTCTCCCGGAAGAGTGCCATGAACCGAATCATACTTCAGAAGATGCGCAAGATGAGTGGCATCAGTCAGATCGTTGACAGCCACAATTTCGACGTCCACCTTGCCATAAATGGAAGGCTCCTCCAGAAAGGCACGCGCTACAAGCCGGCCGATCCGCCCGAATCCATTGATACCGATCTTAATTGCCATGTCCTGATCCTTTCCAGAAAACAAATACCCTCCCGCAGGAAGCGGCGGGGAAATCCCTGCCGTTCAATTATGAATTTTTTCCAGCCCGTCTTTCAAGGAATCGGGAAAACTTTGTTAATGAGCCCCCGGAATATTGTAGAAATCCGTATCCGGAACCTTCTGCTGCGAGACTTCAAGCGGAGGAAGCTGGCCTTTCTTGAAAATCTCCACGACAAAGTCCGGATTGTTCATCGGAATCCTGAGGCCCGTTTTCGGATCGATCCGGACATCCACCACGTTGTCCGGGATCGAAAACGGCGTATCCGGAAAGATCGGCAAAGCCTGGCGCATGATATCGATCCAGATCGGAAGAGCGGCCTTGGCGCCAAACTCTCCACGACCCATGGAACGATGGTCGTCCATCCCCACATAAACGCCCAGGGCGAGATTCGGGGAAAACCCGATGAACCACGCATCCCTGAAATCGTTTGTCGTGCCGGTCTTTCCCGCCAGAAGCTTCGGAAGAACCAGGGCATCCTTTCCGGTGCCGTCCTTGATCACGCTCTGCAGCATTGACGTCAACAGATAACTGTACGCCGTATCATACACATTCTGGGGAGAAGGAACATGTTCGTAGACCGTGGTCTTCTGATAATTCAGGACCCGCGTGAGGGAATGGGGAGGATTCCAGACACCCTGATTGGCGATGACGGAGTAGGCACCGGTCAGCTCCAGCGGCCTGACCCCCGAGGAGCCCAGAGCCAGCGACAGGTCGTGGTTCAGGGGAGTCGTGAGCCCGAGTCTTCTTGCAAGATTGATGACCGGGCCAATCCCGATGCTCCGTACCATCCGGATCGTCGCCAGATTGATCGAGTCTGCCAGCGCAGTCCGCATGGGGACAGGCCCCAGAAAGTTTCTCTCGTAATCTTTCGGACGCCAGATCCGCTTGTGGACCGAGTCGTAAAAGACAAGAGGCTCGTCCTCAAGGATCGTTCCCGGAGCATACCCGTGCTCGAGAGCGGCCCCATAATCGATCATCTTGAAAGAGGAGCCGGGCTGCCGGATCGCCTGATAGGCCCTGTTGAACTTGCTCCTCCGGAAACTGTATCCCCCCACCATCGCAAGAACCCCTCCGGTCTGGGGATTGATCGCCACGACACATCCCTGGATCAGGGGGACCTGGTCCAGGCTGGCTTCCCAGCCGAACCGCCTGCCTATCCGGTGGAATCCGGTCAGATGGACCATCACGACATCGCCGGGATGCAGAATCATCGCCGGGGAAAACGGATCGAGAACCTTCACGTCCCGGTCGAAATTCGGACCATCCAGAATCTTTTTGGCCCAGAGCATCCTGTCGAGCGGAATGAACCCCGGAACTCCTTCCCAGTCGAACCAGACACCCTCCGCCAGTACCCGGGTGACCACGCCCTCCACACGCCTCCCGAGAACGCCGGCGTTCCGATCCGCCGGCTCCAGCGGACGGGACTGATGGATTTCCTTCCGGAGATCCGGGATCGAAAGCTTTCTGACGGGCCCGCGAAACCCCTTTCTCCGGTCGATCGTCCGAAGCCCTTTTCTCAGGGCATGAAGCGCGATTTCCTGAACCCTCGAATCCAGCGTCGTGAAGATCCTGAGCCCTCCCCCGTAGAGCTGGTCGGGGGTCATGATCTTTTCGAGGCGTTGCCTGACATACTCGAGAAAGTAGGCATTCGGATTGGACGCCCGGGTTCTTCTCCGGAAAACAAGGTTCTGGGCGTAGGCCTTTTTGAGCTCATCGTGGTTGATGAACCCCACCGACTCCATCCTCTTCAGGACAATCAGCTGTCGTCTTTTGCTGGCCTGGGGATGGAGATAGGGGGAAAACTCGATGGGAGAACGGATCAATCCGGCGATCAATGCCGTTTCAGGGAGGGTCAGTTCGCGGACATCCTTGCCGAAATACTCCCGTGCCGCCGCCTGGACCCCGTAAGCACCCTCTCCGAAATAGATCTGGTTCAGATAGAGTTCCAGGATCTCATCCTTCGTCAGAACCTGTTCGATCCGGTAGGACAGGATTGCCTCGCGCAGCTTCCGGACAAGGTTCTTCTTGTGGTTCAGGAAAATATTCCGAGCAAGCTGCTGGGTGATCGTGCTGGCGCCTTCCCTCAGATACCCGGCAAGGGCATCCGAAATGGCGGCCCGGATAATGGATCCGTAAGCCAGCGCGCCATGCTGGTAAAACTTGGCGTCCTCGACCGACAGGACAGAATGGAGGATCAGCGGCGGCATTTTATGCAGGGGAAGATATTCGCGCTTTTCCCGGTAAAAACTGCCGATCACCCGGCCGTTCCGGTCGTACAGGACAGACGTCGTGACGGGAATGAAGGTCTTCAGGAACGCCACGGAAGGAACGCCTCGGATAACGCGTTTCAGAAAGAAATAGCCTCCGGTCCCGCCGGCGGCAAGAAGAGCCAGCAGAAAGAAAAGAGTGAACCAGAGTGTTGTTCGACGGGTTTTCACGAGTGGATGATCCGGGAAGGGTTCGTCCTAGAACGTACCTGAAATAGTGTCAAAAAAAAAGGGCGGAATATCTGTCCCAAAAAAGACACCCCGCCCTCTCACATTCAAAGACCCGGCACACGGCACACCAGATCAGACCATTCCATGAACGACTCTTGTCTTTGACAGACGGTCTGGATCCCGAGCGTAACGAGCCGTCTCCGGACCTACTTCTCGAAGGTCTTGACGATCATCGCGCTCGTTGCGAGAGCAAATCCGACGATCAGAACAAAGATGACAAAAAGGGTCGTTCCCCTGCTGAAATCTTCCTTGGGAACAAACGTTCCAAACTTGTAGGCAGCCATCATTCCGTGAACCATCTTCTTCCACCCTCCTGAAAAACGCCAGAAAAACCTGACGGAGAACGTCCGTCACTACCTGCCACCGCTACCTGAATGAAGAGAACAATAAGGACTGGACAAGCCAACCGGCCCATCTTCCCAGATACTCCCATACACGGCACATGAAAATCAAGGGATGAACAAAGCCGGACCTAACGTATTCCACGAACCTCGGCATCGTATTCCACAAACCATTTCAGGGGGAAAAGGGCATCGAACGGAATACCCGCCCGTTCGAACAGAACGCTTCCCCCTTCTCCGCGATCCACCAGGGAGATCACCTTCAGAACCTGATGCCCTGCCGCGCGACAGGCTTCGACCGCCTTCATTCCCGAGGCCCCCGTTGTCACGACGTCTTCCACGACCACAATTCGCGAACCCGGCGCCAGATCGCCTTCGATCGGGCTTTTCGTGCCATGTTCCTTGACCGTCTTGCGCACGACGAAGGAGGGGATCGGACACCGGTAGAGCCCGCTGACCAGAGACACCGAGACACCGATCGGATCCGCTCCCAGCGTCAGCCCTCCCACCCCCTCCGGGGAAAGGGGAGAGATCATGTGAAACAGGATGTCTCCGATCAGGAACTGGGCTCTTGGATGCCCGAGAGTGGTTTTCTTTCCGTCAAGATAGACGGGGCTTCGTTGTCCCGAGGAGAGCAGGAACGGGTTCTCGGGACGGTAGAGAAAGGACCGCTCGTAGAGAATGCGAAACAACTCTTCCCGTTCTTCCTGGAGACGTCGGGCCCGCTGTTCGGGCGAAGCAAACTGGCAAGTTATATGCAGGTCGGACACGATCCGGGGATTCTCACCGTATGATTGAGGGACAGGAATTCATTTTTTGACAGAAAACAGCGTTTGATTATCACTGAACCTCCAAGTGGGTGTCAACTCTCAGTCTCTTCCTTGTCAGAAAGGAGAAGCTCATTCCTCCCCGGACTGAAATCCGGGGTCTCCAATGCGCGCTAAGGATGAATGGCCCGGACTCACCCATCACAAGCCGACTTTTTGACATGGCCATCAGTCGGATATTGTTGTCTCACTGGATCCGTCTGATTGGACTTCATGCTGCTCCATCGATTCATGAAACATTTCGTGTTGCGCTCTGTTCTGAGTTCTCAGGCTGTAAGATTTCTGAATCTCAGTAGCCCGGTGGCCAAGCCATTGCAAAGTAACGAGAGAGACCACAACCATCGCCATTGATACGCCAAACTCCAGCGTTGCGATCGGATCTTTCCAGCGAACAAAGTGTTGCAGGAATGTTGCCCCCATGATGACAACAATAACACTCAGAACCTTGCTTTCCAGATCGGTCAGGGATTCTATGCCAAGCGCCACCGCAACGTTTAACGGAGAGATGAACAGGCTGTAAAGGCCAACTCCAACCAGATAAAAAACGACAGCCTCAAGCATTGTGCTGACAATATTCAGATTCAAGCTCATGGAAATGCCATGGGAAGAAAACTCCCCGCGCAACACACGTGCCCACGCCGTATACAAGGCATCCATTGCCTGAATGGCGCCGATTAGAAACAAGGAGAACGCTGTCATCATTACAGCGAGGACCGCAACGAAAACAAGGAACCGCGATCGCCCCAGAATAAGGTTCAACGCCTTAAAGACAGGGGAATGTTCATTGCTCTGATTCATGGAGACCAACCTGTTCTGAGATGTTCACTATAGTTGAACGCGGGGAGGTTCCAGAAATGGATTCCCGGGAGTCCGGATTCTTCTCCACGCAATGTTTGCACAAACATAGGGATCCCGTACCCCATCCGGAAAACGGGCCAAGCGCTCGTCCGTCATTGATCGACGATCGGCGAGCATACGCCCGCCACACCGGCTCTCCTGTTTTTGGAACATGCAAAGTCTGAAATCTGAAGATGAAAAAAGAGGTGACGGAAAACGGATCGGCTGGACAGGACAGTTACGCGCCGGACTCGGGATCAAAGACGGAAGAAACACCGTTAAAGCGACGTCGAAAATCAGGGACACCGGGACTTGAACCCGAAATACTGATCCACTACCATCAGAAATATGGATTTTTCAGCCTCGTACCACCAGTCTATCCCACCCTATACCGGGATGCAAACAGTGGCAGGATAGTGACACGTTATCCGGACACTTCCAATTCCTCTTCGAGTTCCCCGGCCAGAGCGGGGACAAAAGCAGCCGGGAGACTCTGTCGAGGCCCTTTCCAGCATGCGAGCCCACAAGACTCTGTCGAAACTTCTGGGTTCCGGGCAACCTTCGATGCAGTTTAAAATCGCCCACCGCATGGAGTTCGGATTCTCCGCTCCCGTCTTTTTTGAACCCATGACAGTACGTCTCCATCCGAGGTCCGATGCCGCCCAGACCACCCGGATCCATCGCCTCGAGGTTACGCCTCCTCCGATCCGGACCACCCGGATCCTGGGGCTTGATGGAAACGTCGAGGAAATCCTCTGGTTTTCCGGACTTCATCGGAATCTGACCCTGATCGCTTCATCCGAGGTCCAGACGCTTCGAAAAAACCCGTTCGACTTTCTGCTCACGGATTCCCGGGCCCACACATTGCCCCTTGCCTACAGTTCTTCCCTCTCCTCTCTTCTTTCGCCATACCTCGACCCATCGCCCGGAATGGCCGACGACGATATCTTTCGGGATTTCGTGAACGAGGTCCGAAAAGCGTCCGGAAACGAAATCCTTCCTTTTCTGACCTTTCTGATCCGGCACATTCGGGAATCGTTCGGCTACACCGTCCGGGAAGCGGGAGAACCCCACTCTCCCGACAGAACCCTGAGGGAGGGGAAAGGTTCCTGCAGGGACTTTGCCCTTCTCGCCATTGCGGCCTGCAGGGCCTGCCACATCGCGGCACGCTTCACCAGCGGATACCATGCCCCGGGAACGCATGAAGAGCCGGACCTTCATGCGTGGATCGAGGTCTATCTTCCCGGAGCCGGCTGGCGGGGATGCGACCCAAGCGAAGGGCTGATGGCCGCGGACCATCACATCGCCCTCGTGTCTTCGGCCCTTCCTTCCATGACCCTTCCCACAGAGGGACATTTTCGGGGCGACGGACGATCCGGCCTTGAGACCCGGATCACCGTCGAACGATCGGAAGATCCGGTACCTGATCAGAAATGTTAACGGTCCACGATACATGAATCCAGCGATCGCGGATCCAGCGCAATATGTCGGGAACAGAAGCCCAAAAACGCCACACCCCCATCCGACGCCCCGAAAATACAGTCCGCTTTCATCTTCCGGATCGACCGGCCTTCGAACATCCTGAACCGACAAAAAGGATCTCTCCCCCAAGAAGATCGACAATACTCATTGCACGGGAGATGGGGAGACATGAACTGGCTCCGGCACTCTGATTCTTGCGCGGAGAGCCTGCATCCTGAATCGGACGAGCGGAAACACGGGAGAGGTGATTCGGGGAACGATCGGGAAAGGGACGGCCGGATCCCTTGCGTCAAAAAAGCCGGACAGGGGAAAGCATGGTGCCGAAGGCGGGACTTGAACCCGCACGGGTTTCCCCACACGCCCCTCAAACGTGCGTGTCTACCATTCCACCACTTCGGCACGACGAAAAAAGGCAAAGAGGGTAGGGGTGAGATTCTAGCAGAGAAAGAAGCCGTTTGCCAAATACACGGCTTTGCAGGCTACCCTTCCCCTTTTCCGGACGCCCTTCCGGACAGGGACAGGAGAAAATATCCCAGGTAAAACGTGCAGACCCCGAGGACGAACAGTTTCAGGAGAAACATCATTGTCATGTTCTTGAAAAAAAACAGGACCACATCGGCAAAAGTCAGACCCAGGCCCAGGACCTGAATCGAACGGGCAATCAGATACATCGTGAAGATTCCTCTCGTGAGCGGAGCAGGTCGGACAGGGATTCCAGGACGTCCCGGCCCAGGCGATTCCCGTATGCGGACAGTCGATCCGCCTGAAGGGGATGCTTCAGTGCCCAGTCGAGATTGAACTCCTGCAGGATCTGCCGGATTTCCGGCCGGTCATAACGCGCATCGGACAACAGAACCTGACGGAGCACGACATGTTCGCGCGCGTAGGCGGAAATTTCCCCGTTTCCGAGCGCTGCGGACAGGTATTCTCCAATCTCCCGCACCAGCAGCGGATCCGGCGGATCGGAACCCACGGACAACAACAGGGGGTCCAGTCGTCCGACAAAGGGCAGGGAAACCGGATTGCCTTCGGATGGCGTCGCCTGATTGACAAACCCGTCCGAACGCCCGGAAATCCGGCAGTTGATCTCAGGACGATCCGTCAGGGCCAGAACGAGCGAAAATCCCGCCTCGTCTCCTTCCAGATACCTCCGCGGGATCCAGAGGAACCGGCCGGACTCGGCCATGCGCCCGAGCTCCGGAACAAGCGAGGGAGAAACGAGCGAAACCCGCGCGCCGGAAGCCAGGAGGGCAGGCATCTTCCGGAGGGCGACCATCCCGCCACCGACCACCAGAACGGACCGGCCGGACAGGTCCAGATAGACCGGGTACCGATGCACAGATCCTCTCCTAGCGGGAGATATATCCTTCCCGTTTCCAGTACGAAAGCAGGATCCGGGATTTTCGGGCGTATTTCGACCTGGGGAACTGCTGAATCAGTTTTCCGAGAAGTCGCGCGGCCTGATCCCTTTCCTTCAAATGGAACTTCGAAAGAGCAAAGTAGTACTCGGCACGATCATACCGGGCCGAATCCGGATATTTCAGCAAAATGGTGTGGAACCTGTAGGAAGCGGCCTTGTAGCGCTTTGTCCTGTAATAGAAGCTGCCGACATAGAAATGGACGCGGGAAAGCCGGTCCCGGCAATAGGTCACCTTTTTTTCCGCCTTCGACACATACGGGGAATCGGGATATTCGTCGATCACTTTCTGGAAATCCGACAGGGCCTTTCGAACGGGGGAGGGGTCCCGATCCACCGACAGGATCTGGTAGAAATCGCACATCCCCATCCGGTATTGGGCGAACGCCGCCAGGGGGTGCGTCGGATGCAGCTCGAGAAATCTCTTGTACTCCCCCCGGGCTTCGATGAAATCCCCCTTGAAATAGAAGCGGGAAGCCTCGTCGAGCAGGGCGGAGGTCCCGAAAGCGTGGGTCCGGAAGCTGTATGTATGGGGATCCTTCGGCGTCGGGGGGAGAAGGCCCAGATAAGTGCATCCGGACAGGAAGGGAATGGCCAGAAAAAGCGCCAGAAAGGGAAGCACCGCCCATTTCCGCATCGAAAGAGACGCTCCATTTTCCGCTTTGCGGCCTTCGCCGGCTCCCGGGCATTTCATGCTAGAATCGTTCGGCATTGTTTTTTTCATCCCACATGACTGCCATTTTTGGACCCATTATGTCAACTCGAGAACGTCTCGCCCATCTGGTCCACCTGTCGGGAATCGGCTGGGTGCGGGATCTTCCCCGGATTCCCTTTCCGGAAGGTCCCGGATTCCCGGACACCCCGGAAGAACTTTACGAACTGACCGGGATCCTGACCCGATCCCGCGCCGGCTCGCTTGAAGTCGACGATCTGGCCGAACGCGCCTGCCGGGACCTTTTCCGGTCCGACCCCGGTCTTCCCGATGCCGTCGACTTCCTGCTGGTCACAACGACGACCCCGGTCTTCCCGATGCCTTCCACTGCCGCCCTGGTCGCCAGCCGGCTTTTCAGGGACAGGACCGTCCCCGCCCTCGACGTGGGCGGATCCTGCAGCGGATTTCTTGTGGCCCTTCAGACGGCCACCGCGCTGATCGGTTCCGGAGCGTGCCGGACGATCCTCATCGTTTCCGCCGAAAAGAAATCCTCCCAACTCTGTCCCGTTCACGGCCCGGAAACAGCCCCCCTGTTCGGAGACATGGCCGTTGCCGCCTTGGTCTCCGGAGAGCGGTACACCCTGAACGGGCAGCCGCCCCTGGCCGTCAGGGCCGTCCGCACCGCCGCCAGAGGGGATCTCGCGGCACTCATCCGAAAAGAGACAGACCCCTGCGACGGGAAACGGATCCTTCGCATGAACGGAACCCGCGTGTTCCGGGAAGCGATCGCGACACTCTCTTCCGAGATTCCTCTCTTCCTGTCCCGTCAGAATCTGACGATCGCAGATCTGGGTCTGGCCATCTTCCACCAGGCCAATGCACGACTTCTGGCAAAACTCTCGGAACGTCTCGGAATTCCTCCGGAAAAGCTGCCCCTCACGATCGCGGACCATGGCAACACCTCGTCCGCCAGTCTTCCGCTGACGCTCGGACACGCACTCGACCGGACTCCCTTTCCGAAAGGCCCCCTCCTGCTCTCGGCGTTCGGTGGAGGAATCACTTACGGAATGGCCCTGCTCGAGCAGTCCTGATCACCTCTCCGAAGCTCCTTCCTCACCGGCCTCTTCGGTGGCCGGAAACTGCTTCAGCTTCCGGTAGAGCGAGGTGCGGTCCACCTTGAGGATTTCGGAGGCCCGGGTCATGTTCCCGCCGCAATTCCGGACCGTTTCCTGAATATACTCCCTTTCGAACGCGTCACGGGCCTCCTTCAGGGAGACGGATCCGTGCGTCGCCGCGGATCCGTCCTGGACGTCCGCCCCGCTTCCCAGCATCGACCGGATGGCAGCGCCGTCGATCACCGGATCCGGGATCATGATCAGGAGACGCTCGACCAGATTCCGCAGTTCGCGCACATTTCCAGGCCAGGAATATCGGCAGAGCAGCGCGATCGCCTCTTCGGTGAACCCTTTGGGCTTCAACCCCTCGTGGGCCGTCAGATCCTCGATGAAATGGGCAATGAGAAGCGGAATGTCCTCGTAACGTTCGCGAAGAGGAGGCACAGTGATCGGAATGACATTCAACCGGTAAAAGAGATCGTCCCGGAATTCCCGCTTGCGGATCAGGTCGGGCAGATCCTTGTTCGATGCGGCAATCACCCGCACGTCGATCTGGATGTCCCGGTTCCCTCCGACCCGCTGGAGCCTCTTCTCCTGGAGAACGCGAAGCACCTTGGCCTGGGTCGGAAGGCTCATGTCCCCGATTTCGTCGAGCAAAAGCGTACCGCCGGAAGCCAGTTCGAACTTCCCCTTTTTCTGCGACATCGCCCCGGTGAACGCTCCCTTCTCGTAGCCGAACAGCTCGCTTTCGATCAGGCTTTCCGGAATGGCCGCACAATTGACGTCCACAAATGCGCGACCGTTTCTCGGGGACAGGCGGTGAATTTCCCGCGCGACAAGTTCCTTTCCGGTTCCGTTTTCACCCTGGATCAGGACCCATCCATTGGTCGGTCCCGCCTTCGCGATCGCCTCCATCAGGGACCGGATGGGTTCCGAGTCCCCGACAATCCGGTAACTCCGTTCCACGATGCGGCGGAGGGACTGGTTCTCTTCTTCGAGGTTCCTCTGCCGGAGAGCATGGCGGACGGTGATCAGGACCTTTTCCAGCGAGAAGGGTTTTTCCACATAATCGAACGCCCCCGTCTTGATCGCCCGGACGGCCGTCTCGATCGTACCGTGACCGCTCATGACAATGACAGGAATTTCCGGATGCCGTTCCCTGAACGTTCCCATCAGGGAAAGACCGTCGTCCGAACCCAGCCAGACATCGAGAAAGATCACGTCGGGAAGGTCCTCTTCCAGCTTCCTGAGACATTCCGACGCGGACTGGGCCGTCACGACCCGGTACCCTTCATCGGTCAGCACCTCTCCCAGCACCTTCAGGATGTTGGGTTCGTCATCGACAACCAGAACAGATTCACGATTCATTCGAAAGGACTCCGTTTTCTTCTCCGTCGCCGGCGACAGGTTTCGGCAGCGGCTTCACCGGAAAGACCAGGGAGAAGAGCGCACCTCCGGACGGACGGTTGGAGTAGGAAATGGACGCTCCGTGTTCTTCCAGGATCCGGTGAACGATGGCCAGGCCCAATCCCATTCCATGATGTTTGGTCGAAAAATAGGGGAGAAAAATCCGGTCGAGATTTTCCGGAGGAATCCCCGGGCCCGAATCCCCGAAGAATACTGTCACATGTTCCCTGCCCGGAGCCAGACGGACAGTGATGTCGATCTGTCCGGACTCGTTCATGGCATTGACCGCATTGTCGAAAAGATTGACGAAAACCCGACGGATCGCGTTCCTGTCCAGGGAAAGAAGAGGGAGGTCGGGTTCGGCTTCCGTCCTGACTTCGACATCCTTGTGGGCAGACCGGTACAGACCGGCCACATCGGCGAGGAGGGAGACGATATCCATCGGAACCGGCGTGCTCCCGGGAATTCGGGCAAACGTGGAGAACTCGTCCACCAGGTGCTTCATTCCCTGAACCTCGTCCACGATTGTCTGAATCGCCGCTTCGAACACTTTCGGGAAATCCTCCGACTTGTCCAGAAATTTCTTCTGGAGCCTCTGTGCCGACAGCTGGATCGGCGTCAGCGGGTTCTTGATCTCGTGGGCGATCCTCTGCGCCACTTCCCGCCACGTCTGGGCCTTCTGCGCCATCAGAAGGGCCGTGACATCGTCGAAAACGATCACCACGCCGCCCGGGTTGTCCGCGCTTGCCTGTGCCAGTCGATTGACCCGGATCCGGAAGGTCTTCGTCTTTCCGGAAGGAAGTTCAAGCGAACGCTCCTCCTCCCCCCCGCCCGGAAGCGCTTCGCGGGTCTTCCCGATCAGTGCCGAAAAGAGGCTGAACGCCGGATGGTTCACCTCGGAGAGACGAACGCCGACGGCCTGATCGCGGGGAAGGTCCAGAAGCTCCTCCGCCGACTGGTTGAACGTCGAGACCCGGCCTTCCCCGTCCAGGGAAATCACCCCCGTCCCGATGTGTTCCAGAATCGTTTCCGTGTACTCCCGACGTCTTGCCAGTTCGGAATTCGCCTGCTGGAGGGTACGGTTCGAATCGGACAGATCCTCCGTCATCTGGTTGAACGAACGGATCAGGAGGGCAAATTCGTCCTGGCCGGACTCCGGAACCCGGACGGCGAGATTGCCTTTTGCCACTTCCTCGGTCGCCCGCTCCAGGGCTCCGATCGGCTCCGTAATCTTCCGGGCGAGATAGATGCCGAACCAGACCGCCCCGAAAATGATGATCAGGGTAATCATCAAAAACAGGAGCAGATAGGATTCCCGGATCGGATTCTTGAACTTCTGAAGGGCCTGATAATCGCGGAACGCATGGGTAATGCTCCGCATTTTTTCAAGAAACCGGCCGGGCACGAAATAATTCACGACCACCGCGCCCTGGCTGGAAAGACCCTTGTTTCCCTGGGGTCTCGGAAGCGTCACCGGAACCACGCCACGGATCAGATCCCCCATCCCGGTGGAGTAGACGAACGCCTCCCCGCCCTTGGACAGGGCCTGGGAAACCTCTCCCCTCGGGAGATCCAGAAGGCGGACGTTCAGGGAATTGATCCGGCCGATCCGGACGGGTCTGGGATCCTGGAACCCGAGACCAAAATGCATGACGTAAAGCTCGACTCCGGCCAGATCGTATTCGTTGCGCTTCCGGGAAAGAAAGCTTTTCAGAAGATCCGGACTGGCGACCACCTGGGGCCGGACCGCCAGCTCATCCGCGATTTCCCTGGCGATGAGCACCGTGTTGGACTTCGTCTGGTCATAATACCCCTTGGCCACCTCCAGCGATGAATGCAGAGAGTCGGTGATGGGAAAACTGAACCACCGCTGGACCGAATTGTTCAGGAATCCCGATGCGACGACAAACAGAAGGATCGAAGGGATCAGGACCATGAGCAGAAAGGAGCCGATCAGACGGGACTTGAAGCCGCTTCCGAAAATCCGGCGTTTCCGATCCCAGTACAGCTTCACGATATTCCGGATGAGGACCATGACGAGGGAAGCCGCGAGAATGAAGTCGATATTGAACAGGAAGATGACAATGAGGTGAGAAATCAGTCTGGAAGAATAGTGGACAGGGGGGGTCCGGATCTGGATGAGGGTCACCACCACAGTGATGAGGAGAAATCCCCCTATCAGGATCCCCGGGGAGCGAAGAACTCTCTTGAACCCTCCCGGAACGGGCGGCTCCATCTCATTCATTGTCTCTCCCCCAGCACTCAGGACACGGAAGGACCCAGAACCTTCCCGGCCAGTTCGAGCCACTCGCCAAAGACGCTCGAGCAACGGGGAAGACGGATTGTACGGCGCACCGTCACCTGGATCGGGACCCCCCCGAAAACGGAAGGCGAACGCCGTTCCTGGCGAATCCGGATCCGGGCGACCGGAGCGGCCGTCGACAGATTCGCGATCAGTCTGGCCGAAACGGATCCCCCCCTGGAAAAAACGGCGGAGAAGGGCTGGATATGCAGTCGATCGGGAGAAAACCTGGCTCTCAGGGAAACGGACCGGTATTGCGTTCCCGAGACGACCAGCTTCTTTCCCCGAATCAGCAGGTTCCCGGTCCACCGGTGGACCGGACCATGGATATACCCATCCGTCCTGAGACTTCCCGAAAATCCCTTCGGACCTCCCCCCAGAAGGGGAGAGATCCCGGAAAGATCGATCTTTCCGTGAAAAAACAAGTCCAGAAAGGGACGATCCTGGATCCGCGTCACGTTTCCCTTGATCCAGAACCAGGAGGGCTTCATGGACAGCCCGACCCGGAAATCCCTCAGGCTCCCCCGTTCAAGGCTCCCCATGAACCTGAACCCATCCACGGAAACAACGCCCGAACCGGTCTGAACCGTCAGGGCGGGGGAAGAAAAGCGGACCCGGAACCGGTCCATCAGAAGATTCGAGTCCACCGCACCGCCAAGTTTTTCGAGCACCACCAGGGGGGGCTTCCTGTCCGGTCCCCATTCGACGCGGGCATCGATCACCCGAAAGGAATGGACAATCGCTCCCCCCTCGCCGGAAGGCCGGATTCCCGCTCTCCATTTCTCGAAAAACCCGCGGTAGTTGTCCTTGTCGCCCCGGACATACCCGGTGACGAGGGGATCGTGGAACGTCAGGTCCCGAAAATCATAGATCCGGTTCAGGAGAGAGAGAAGACTGACGTGACCGTCCACTTCAGGGAAAAAGAACAGCGGGCGCCAGCTCCGTCCGGACTCTCCCATCGGAAAAAGAACCCGGACCTGGCGGAAGGAGACCGTTCCCAGAAAAAGGCTCAGGTCGACGGATCCGATCTCGATCCGTCCATGAAACCCCGAATCGACGGACCGGACAAGTTCTGCGCGAAGAGCCTGTTCGAACGAATGGCGGATTTCGTAGAGCGCGGTGAAAAGGACGAATACCCCGAAAACAGCCAGGGTAGCCAGGACCCTTCCCCTGGGCAGGCCCTCCAAGGAGACCCCCTAGACGGCCCGATCCTTCAGACTCACAAAGTACATCTTGGCCTGGTAAACCATGTCCTTGACATACTCCCGTTCTTCCGGATCGAGCGCGGATTCCCCTTCCTTGACGAAGAGGTCCATGAGATCGATGAGATACCGTGCCGACTCGAAATCCGGCGTCCGTTCCGGACGTCCGGTCCTCGGATCGACCCCCAGCGAACTGATTGCCATCCCTCCCAGGATCGCCGGGATATGGCCCAGCTTCGGCTCCTCCTCCGACTCCGCCCCGCCCATGACCGCAAGGGGAAGACTCTCCTGGAAAGCCTCCTGGAACTTTTCCATCAACCCCAGAAAAAAACGGGCTTCCTTCAGGTTGAACGAAGGGACGGGACGTCGCGTTTCGGGATCGAACGCGAGATGGTTCAGGACCATTCCCGAAAGAACGGCGAGGATCTGTTCGAGACGGGCATCTTTCGGAAGCCCTCCGTCATCGGCGTCGTGGTCGTGGCCATGATCGTGGTCATGACCCCCGTCATGACGGTGGATCTCCTCTTCCGTCCGTTCCTCCGCACGGGATTCCGGAACGGAATGCTCTTCGGCATCAAATCTCGGTCGCCGGTCCGTTATAATGATCTCGGGTTCCTTTTCATCCTTGTCGGCCATCGACCATCCTTTCGCAAACGGAGTTCCCCGTGAGCCACCGGTTTCTCCTCGCATTCCTGCCCCTGTTCGTGGCAATCGATCCGCCGGGGATCCTGCCTTTTTTTCTCAGTCTAACACAGGGCATGTCCACACCCCAAAAAAAGAGTACTGCCAGAACGGCTTCCCTGACCGCCTTCTTCCTGAGCCTTTCCTTTGCGCTGGCCGGACGGACTGTTCTGGACTACCTGGGTCTGTCCATCTGGGATTTTTCCATCGCAGGCGGGATCCTTCTCCTGGTGCTTTCGATCTCGGACCTCCTGAAAGACCAGAAGCCGCAGACAGACGCGAAGGCGACCCCGGCATTCTCCTCCCAGCATTCACTGGGGGTCGTCCCGTTGGGGATTCCGATCATCGCGGGACCCGCCACGCTGACCACGGCGCTGATCCTGTCCAAGAGCGAACCGCTCTGGTCCGTGGTAACGTCGCTCCTGGCCAACATGCTGATCATTTATGCCATCCTGTCCCAGGCGGACCGGATCAACCGGATCATGGGAAGGACCCTTTCCACGGCCGTGGGGAAAATTTTTTCCCTGCTTCTCGCGGCCATTGCCGTGAGCCTGATCCACAAGGGAATCCTGGGTCTTCTGGCACCCCCGTGAAAACAGGTTGCGGAAAACCGGATTTTTCACCACAATCGGTGTTCGGCCGTCACAGGGGCGGCCGGGAGACAACCCTTTCCGGAAGGATTTTCGAACGATGAACTTTCTTCAAGAAAAATGCACCCTCATGTGCGACGACTTCCGCATCGAAATCACCAACAAGGTGATCCTGATCGGAATCTATCCTCCCACCCCGGTGGTCCCCGTCATCTATTCCCCCGGGTTTCCGGTCACCATCCCGTTCCTTTGCTTCTTCCAGATATTCGAGTCGGACCACGAAGGAATCGTGTCTTTCACTTCCAGGATCCACACGCTCGAAACAGGACGTCTGGTCGGAGGAGAGGTTTCGGGAAAACTCCGGCTTCAAAAGGGCCAGATCGTGAACCTGCTCCGGTTCGGAGCGCTTCCGTTCGCATCTCCCGGCTCGTTCGGGATTTCCACACAGGTCGAAGGATGCGAGTCACCGTTCAGCGCCAATTTCGACGTCAAGCTCTTCACTCCCCCCAGGCCCTCACAGTCCTGATGCGGAACTCTTCCGGGACAGTCCCGGGAAGCTCCGGCACGTTCGGTACCGGAGCGAAGAAAGATCAACGGCTTGTCCCGTTCCCGTCCCGCTCCAGAAACACTCTCCCGGCAATGGCGGTCCCGTTCAATGCCGCCGGAAAACCCGCATAGACCGCCGTCTGGATCAGGGTCTCAACGATTTCCTCCCGGGTGCAGCCGACATTCAGCGCGGAATGGATATGCGTCTCCAGCTGGGAAGCGGCGTTTCCCATCGCGGCCAGGATCCCGATCGACACCAGTTCCCGGGATCCCGGATCCAGGCCCGGACGGCTGAGCACATCCCCGTAGGCAAACTCGACAATGTAGCGCCCCAGATCCGGCGCCACGTCTCCCAGCGCATCGAGAAGCTGCCGGGCCGCGGTCTCATTGGTTTCCCGGAGCTTTTTCCAGCCCCGATCATAGCGTTCTGTCTCTTCCAAAACCGGACTCCTTAAGCAAGAAAGACCCGGGAAAGGTCCCGCGTTGACGACCCCGCCCGTTTACGGAATGCGGACCAGAACGAACAGGTGATACCGGTTGGAAAGGGAAACGGCGCCGGTCCCGGAATCCGCATGGGGGGAAAAAGCGTCCCGGGCCCGTTCGAAAAGTTCCTTCCCGAGATCTGAACGGGCGGGAGCGTTCCGGAGGAGAAGGGCAAGCCGTCCGGTCGCCAGAAGAGCGCTGGCCGCCGAGTCCCGATCCGGGAAACGGAACGTCAGCGTACCGGAATCCACCCGGTCGATCCGGAATCCCGACTGCCGGGAAACGGACTCAAGCCATCCCGTCATCCCGGCGGAATAGGGGGACTCGAGCGACGGGATCCGTCCCTCGTAGGGATGGGGCCACTCCCGGATCACGGATTCCGACACGCCCCGGAGAGCGCATTCTTCCGCCCTGCCCCAGGCCGAGAAACCGTAGGCCCCGCCCGGTTTCAGAATCCGGGCGATCTCCGGAATCTGCCGCTCGGGCGCCGACGAAAAAATGGTTCCCATGGAAGAAACCACCGACCCGAACGACTCCGGGGCAAAGGGCAGGAGATCCTGATCCGCCACAACCCCCCGGGCGCCCTTGACCCGATTCAAGGCAAGCCCGACCATTTCCCGGGAAAAGTCGCAGCCGAGTCCGGAGAACCCCGGAACATCCCTCCACACATGCTTCAACGCGGTCCCGGGACCGCAGGCCAGATCCAGGACGGGAGGGGAAAGGACCGGACGGAGCATCTTCGCCAGATGCCCGGAAACCGGCTCGAGCTGGGCACCGATCCCTTTCAGGTACCCATGGGCGGCCTTCTCCCAACCGTTTCTGATCGGAGCGGATCCGGTTCCCGATTCATTCATCCCTTCCTCCCCCGGTGTTCGCCCGGAACGCCGGTTCGTCGGGCAGGATCAAAAGGGCATCCCCATAGCTCAGGAACATGAACCCCAGATCCAGTGCGGACCGGTAGATTTTCTTCCAGCGTCCGGCGCCTCCCAGAAAACTGTCGACCAGAACCAGGAGGGTGGAACGGGGCTGGTGAAAATTGGTCAGAAGGCCATCGACGACCCGGAAGGAAAATCCGGGCCGGACAAAGAGATCGGTCCATCCCGAGCCGGCCCGATCCGGAGATTGCCGGACCCAGCTTTCCAGCGTCCGGACGACCGTCGTCCCGACAGCCACGATCCGCCCCCCCTCTGTCTTGACCCGACGGATCTCCCGGACGGTCTCGTCCGGAACGCTGTAATGCTCCGAATGCATGGAGTGGTCGTCGAGAGATCCTTCCGCCAGGGGCCGGAACGTCCCGATCCCGACATGAAGGGTGACGAACGCGATCCGGACACCGCCTTGCCCGAGGCGGCGGACCAGGTCCTCCGTCAGATGAAGTCCGGCCGTGGGAGCGGCCACCGAACCGGGATGACGGGCATAGACCGTCTGATAGCGGTGGCGATCGTCCGGACGATGGTCGCGTCGTTTCCGGATATAGGGAGGCAGGGGCATTTCCCCATGCTCCAGAAGATATCCGGACAGCGATACCGGACCTTCGTAAACCCCTTCGAACTGGCCCGCCTCTTCCCGATAGCGGATCCCGGTCAACCGGCCGCCCCCCGGCAGGTCGACCGTCGACAGGGACCCGATCCCGCGCCCCAGGAAGCGGGCCACGGGGACCGTCTCCTCGGAGAGAAACAGAATTTCGACCTTGCGTCCGGAAAGCGTCGTGCCGAACACCCGCGCGGGAATCACCCGGGAATCGTTCAGAACCAGGAGGTCCCCCGATTTCAGGCAGGAAGGAAGATCGCCCGCCAGAATCGACCGGAAAGGGCGGTCCCCGTCCACCCGGTCGACCACCAG
>DAIEST010000009.1 GCA_027346125.1 Leptospirillum sp.
CATACCCGGTGCATCCGGAAAGGGATCGACTGGGGCCAATGGATGCTCCTCCACCGGGAGGGAGTCCTGCTCCCCTCCTCCCGCTCGGGCATCCGGCTTCTCGACCCCCTGTCGCTCCTGTCCCGGAAAACATCGGTCCTCCTTCACGAGGAAGTCCTGCTTCCCAACTGGAAAGAGGGCTTCCTCTACAACGAGATTTTCAGGCACTGGGGCGTCGATCATGCCATCCTCGTGACGTTGCACAACGAAAAGGAATACTTCGGGACCATCTCCATCTGGCGATCTTCCGATATGCCTCCGTTCAACCGGCAGGAAAAACAGTTCCTCCAAAGCGCGGCCCCGGTCATCGTCCAGGGGATCCAGGCGACCCGCTGTCTCAGGCCGGAAGAGTGGTCCCGGTTTTTCCCTTCCCTATCCCCCGGATTTTCCAGCGAAAGAGGGATGGCTCTTCTCTCGCCATCCGGAACGATCCAGGGGATCGACGAAAAGGGCAAAAACCTTCTGAGTCGCCTCTGGGCACTTGAGAAGGGATCGGAAGGAGAACCCGGCTCCGCTCCCCTCCCGATCCCTTTTCAGGAAATTGTCACCTCCCTGTGTTCCCTGGCCGAAGAGGGAATACTGGAGTCCCACACTCCGCCGGTCAGAATCTATACCCACCCCAGCGGATTCTTCATCAAACTGGCGGGACTTCCCCTCATGGATGCGAACAACGAAGGACCCGCTTCGCTTGTCATCATCATGGAAGAGATCGAGCCCGATCTCTTCCACATCGCCAAGCTCCAGTTCATCTGGGGGCTCTCGAACCGGGAGACCCAGGTCCTACAGATGCTCACGGAAGACCGCTCCGTCGACGAGATTGCATTGAACCTCAGCATCAGCTGCGCTTCCGTGCAGACCGTCCTGAACCGGATCCAGGACAAGGCGGGTCTGAGTTCCCGCCGCGATCTCAGGACAACGCTCAAGGATCTTCTGTCCCGCCGGAAAACCTAGCAAGGAGACCGGGCCTTCCAGGACGACGTTCCCCGGAATGGCCCTCCTGCACAGAGAGGCCTCCCTCTTTATAGAATTCTTTCCAGGGGGCGGCGGCCCTGGGGGGGACCGAAAGACCGAAATCGAGCCTGTTGAGCGACAGATTCGGATTATAGTAGGGGTCTTTCTCCATGACCTCTTTCCAGCGGCGGCGCATGTATTGCACTTCCCGATCGAAAACCTTCGACCGGGAAGGGGAATTGTGCGGTCCGAGGGACCTGGACTCGTGGTGGACAAGTTCCGCATGGGGGGTATAGACGACGAGATAGCCTTTCTCTCGCACCCGAAGGCAGAGATCGACATCGTTGAACGCGACCATCAGATGGACTTCGTCCAGTCCGCCCACTTCCCGGAACAGGTCGCGCCGGATGGCAAGGCATGCGCCCGTCACGGCCGAAAAGTTCTGGACCAGCAGGTTTCGGCCCATCTGACCCGGGTTATGGGACTCTTCTCCCGAAAACGGATGGGCTCCCAACCCGAAAATCCCCAGGATCACCCCCACATGCTGGATCTTCCGTCCGGGATAAAGAAGCCGGGCTCCGACCGCGCCCACTTCCCGGCGCACGGCATGGGAGACAAGCTCCCGGAGCCAGTCCCGGCCGACGATCTCGGTATCGTCGTTCAGCAGAACCAGAATCTCCCCCCTGGCGATCCGGGCCATCTCGTTGTTGACTGCGGAGTAGTTGAAGGGGCCGGGCTTCTGCTTCAGAACCCTGAGATTTGTTTTTCCGGCCAGGGAACCCAGATACGAAAGGGTCTCCCGATCCGTCGCCCCGTTGTCGACGATGACCTCGAAATCGGGATAGTCGGTCTGTTCGAACAGACTGTCCAGACAGGGGCGGAGAATCTCGATCCCCTTGCCCGTGGGGATCAGGATCGAAACGGTCGGGGCGGGATCCGGCAGCGGTCTCACGACGCGATTGTACTGGGGCAAGCCTGGAGCGGCCACCACTGTCGAGCCGGGAACGGTGCGGGAGAGATGGTCCCGTACCGCCCTGCGCGCCGCCGGGACGGCATAAGGCTTGGATCGGGCGTCCTTTGCGGTGGACCCCGGTCTCGCACGCCAGTGGTAGAGCACACGGGGGAGATGACGGATCTGCTCCGGACGGATCTTCTCGATACAGCGAAGGAGCAGGTCGTAGTCCTGGGCACCCTCCAGACCCGGCCGGAACCCTCCGGCCTCCCTCACCAGATCCGTCCGGTAAACGGCCAGATGATTGATGTAGTTCTGGCTCAGGAGCAGATCCGGGGAGAAGTCCGGCTTGAAATAGGGATCGTAGCGGACCCCGTTCCCGTCGATCTTGTCCTCGTCGCTGTAGAGAATCCGGGCGTCCGGGCGGGCGAGAATCTCCAGCGCGACCATGTACAGGGCATGCTCGGCCAACAGGTCGTCGCAGTCCAGCAGGACGACCCACTCTCCCCCGGCCAGTTCCAGGGCGCTGTTGGAAGAATGGCAGACATGGCCGTTTTCCTTCCGGTAAACGACCCTGATGCGCCGGTCCAGCGTTTCGTACTGTCTCAGAAGACGGCGAACGGACGGCGCGGTCGAAGCGTCGTCGGCCAGGCACAACTCCCAGTCCGGATAGAGCTGGTTGCGCACGGAATCGATCGCCTTGCCCAACCATTCCCCGGGAATGTCGTAAACCGGCATGAGAACGGAAAACAGCGGCTTCACGGGCATCTCCCGGATCTGCCGGCGGATCCCGATGCGATCGTTTTCGCCGATCGTATCGAAGGCCTCCACCCATTCGGAATAGCTTTGCCCCACCTTTCTGACCAGATGCCGGAGAACGTGGGGCTTGACCCTCCGGACAAGCATTTTCGGAAGGGGGATCCGCCGGTAAAGAAACCGGAGCATCCGGTATCCCGGACGGGCTCCTTCCGGTTCCGGCCTGTCGGGAACGATCCGCGATTCGAGTCTCGACAGAGCGCGGGAAACGGCTTTTCGAACGACGGCCGGCATCCGGACAGGCTGAAGGGAAAAGCCCAGAATCTCGAACTCTCCCGTCTGTTCCATGGGGTCATAGCGCAGACGGCAAAGTCCGGGAGGAACGGGAAACAAATGGCGCACATGTCCGTTCGCCGGCAAGGGAAGCCGGATCGCCGTCTCCTCCGAATATCCTTCTCCCGTATCCGGATACAGCTTGCCGAGCGACCACACGTGTCCGGAAGTCTTGAGCGCCACATCCAGCACCATCCAGCCGGGAAAGAACGGTCCGGAAACACGGATCGTGAAATGGGGGTCGGGACCTGTCGCCCGCCAGCCATTTTCTCCCCGGCGTTCAAGATCGTGGTGCGGTTCAAGCGCGACACGCACCCCGAACGCGCTCTGGCGGATCCTGCGGACAAGCCGGAGGATCCTTCTTGCGGGGGCGGTGATCTTCCAGGAGGAGGATCCCATCATGCCTTTCACCGCCGCATCGAGACGGCAGACCCTGTCCTGCATCTCGTCCACGCGAGCCCGGAGAAGGTTCCGTTCGACTCTGATCTCCTCCAGATTCACGGTCTTTCCGATCTGTCCGGCAAAGGACGTCAGGAGCGCGTCGGGAACCGGCGAAAGAGAGGGATCGAGCTTGGAGCGCAGAAGGAACGCCCAAGGAGAAACGAAACTGGCATCGAACGCCACATCGGGATAAAACCCCCGCTCGGCGAATTTCCGAAGCCAGTACAGCACGGCGTTCCCGTCGGGATATTCCGTTCCCCGGGGATCGGAGGGATTCGCGGAAAAAAGAACGAGATCGGTCTGCCAGGAGAAACAATCGATCGCCGCCAGAGCCGCATCGATGGAGAGACCGTCCAGGACATCGAGACAGGAGACGAGATCGAACCTCGCCTCCCCGGGAGACTCCCTCCGGAACTCCGGACTCCCCGGAGCCGCCAAACCCATGGAATCCCCCCGGACATCGAGAACCGACACCTCGATCCCTCTTTGCCGGAGGGCCTCCTCAAGAAATCCCTTTCCGCAACCGACAACCAGCATCGTTCGGGGATTCAGGAATTGCCTGATCCCGTCGGGCACTCTTTCGGCCGGCCCGGTGTTGCCCCAGAAATCCGGATCGCGCAAAACAGACCGGGATGAACGTCCGGAGCCCTCGCAATGGTGTGTGCCCATGGTGTCCCTCCTGCTGCCGCCAGGGTTGATCGATCGGGGCCGGGAATGGATGGATGTTTTCCCTCACCCGTTCGAAGGGGGATTCCTTGCAGATTTTCCGGAATCGGACGGATCGGAATGCTGAGCAGAGTGTAGAGGGCCTTTGTTTTCATGTATGTCCTTCGAAGGGAGGACAGAATCCTGTTTTCGGGCAGGGCGGGAAAGCCTCGGGGAGGGAAGTCGCCCCTATCCGATCAATAATTGTCCACGCGACACGTTGGGGCAAGAGAGGGACTGGGCAGAAAGAGATCAGGCTGGAGAGTGGAAGAATGCCGGACAGACTGGAAAATGCGAAAATGGAGCTTGGGGCAGGAAAAACTCACGGTCTCCACAGAACATGGCCGGGAAGAATTCTCGGGCATCGCAAGCTTAAAGCGGTTCTTTATGCGCATCGGGGCAGGCAAACGGTCTTAACCAACTCCTTCAATAGTACAACAGCACAACGATGTCTTTTTCAATTGAGGACAGAACCCCCTGATGCACCCTGAGGGAAATTCAGGCGCTCTAAGCCAAATAGTTTCTCATGAAAAACTGAACTTTCTTGAAAAAATCCCGTGGTTTTGGTGTAGAGTGGGGAGCAGGATGGTTGACAGAGTCGCAAAGGACATTTCTTTCGGTCGTCTCATTCCATAGAGGCCCGCGGTGTCCAAAAGTCTCCCCCGAAGACCGAAATCCGTCCGGCTCCCGGGATGCCGCGATTCCTTTCCGGCGGGAAAACCGGGAGGAGAAATCCGGATGCTCCGAGCGTGTTCCGACTGTGTCGTTCCGGTGGCAGTCCCGGCATCCGGAGTCTCTTCCCCTCCGATACCGATTTCCCTTGCAGGGAATTGAAAACCCGCCGCAGCGAACGTCCATTTTCCCGAGGGTCAATGTGGCCGCATCGCTGACTCTTCGCCATCACGATCCGGTCATTCGCCCAGCCAAGCCCATGCCGTTTCCCTTCTCGTCAAAAGCCTGAGACTCCTCGCTGTCGACGGGGCAGGCCGAATCGCAGGGGAAGAGACTTCCCGCCGATTCCTCCCGGCATCGATCTTTCCGGAGGGAGTTCCGTATCCACAAAGATACGGTAGAGGAAGAACCCGGATACCTTTGACTTCTGGAGTGACACGATGACTGCCATACGACGTTCGTTCCGGATTCCCTGCCTCCTCCAGAAACGGCTCCTCGGCGCACTGCGCTGGACGATCTGCATCCTTCCGGAAAGAACAGCCCTGTTTCTGGGAGCCCATGTCGGAAGCCTTCTCCGTGTTCTCCTCCCGAAGAAGGTGGGCATCATTCGCGATAACCTCGCCAAGTCCGATCTGATCCTGGCGGAGGGGGAATCCCCTCGAACGTTCGAACGGAAGGTCTTCCGCCATTTCGGGATTCTGGGAGTCGAGTTTCTCCGGATGAAGATCATGTCCGACGAAATGATGCGGGAGAAGTTT
>DAIEST010000261.1 GCA_027346125.1 Leptospirillum sp.
CGTCAGGTAAGAGAGCGAGGAATATCCTGTCCCGAAATCGTCGATGGAGATTCTGACGCCGATCTCCCGAAGGGCGGACAGCCTCGCTCCCACTTCGTCGGGATTGTGCATGAAGAGGCTTTCCGTCAGTTCGAGAGAAAGCCATTGTCCGATTTCCGGCTGGCGATCGATCCGGGATTTGAGCCGGGACCAGAAGTCGGCGGACCAGAACTGGCGGGAAGAAATATTGACCGAAACTCTGGTCCGCTCGCATCCGGACACAATCCATCTCTTGATCGTCTCGAAAGACTGGTCGAGGACATATTCTCCCAGCTGGATGATAAAGCCTGTTTCTTCGGCCAGCGCGATAAAGCTTTTCGGCATCATGACCGATCCATCCTCCCTCCTCCAGCGAACCAGCGCCTCCACTCCCAACACCTTCTTCCGGACCATATCCATCTGGGGCTGGTAGGAAAGAAAAAACTCCTTCTTTCGGAGAGCTTCCCTGAGCGAAGATTCTTCTTCGTAACGGTGCCGGATATCTTCTTCCATGACCCGGTCGAAGAACTTCCACGATCTTTTTCCCCTTTTCTTGGCCTGGTACATGGCAATATCCGCTTTTCTGATCAGATCCGTCACCTCATCCCCATCCGCCGGAAAGAACGAGACACCGATGGAAACGGTCGTCTGAAAACTGCGTCCGTCCAGTTCGACAGGCTGGGAAACGGCATTCATCAGGCATTTGAGGGAAGGAAGCAGCGTTTCCCGGTTGCAGGGATCCTTTTTGCAAAGAATGACGAACTCATCACCCCCGATACGGGCAATCACCTCTGTGGCATCCAGGGATTCCCTGAGCCTGATTCCGATAGACTGAAGAAAACGGTTGCCGGTCTCATGTCCCATGGTATCGTTGACCTCCTTGAACCCGTCGAGGTCGAGGAAGAGAATTCCCAGCGTCCGATTGTCTTTCCGGGCCTGTTCGATCTCCTGTCCGAACCGATCCATGAATGCGGTCCAGTTCAGAAGTCCTGTCAGGGAATCGATATGGGCCAACCGCCAGATCTCGTGTTCCTGCTCTTTTTCCAGGGTGATATCTCTCTGGTGGACCAGCATATGGAGTACCTTGCCCCGGGAATCCCGGATCGGGGAGACGATCGTTTCCGTCACAAAACGTTTCCCCGTCATGGAACTTCCCGGAACTTCCCCCTGGAAAAACGTTCCCGACCGGATCACATCCAGAAGGGTTGTCTGACTTCCTTCTTCGATCGGTCCGGGAAAGAGGTCGGGAATCGGGATCTCGGCCCGCTGCACGGGATCCTGCTGAACCATCCGGAAAAACTCCTCATTCGCCCATTCGACCGTTCCGTCCGGAGCCGCGATCAGAAAAGGGGAGCGGGCGGATTCCATGGCCGTTTGCTGGAGCCGGATGCGGTTTTGCTCGTCAAAGCGAAGGAACGCCATCCGGATCTTCCCGGACAGGTCCAGAAGAATGGCCCTGAGCCGTTCCGGCAGATCCCGCTCATTCTGGACTGCCGTCGTCAGGATTCCCCAGGGAAGAAGCGTTTCGGGTTCTCTCAGGATAGGGATCACGAACGAGGACGTGATCCCCACTTTCCGGAACATTTCCCAAAGCGGAGAATCCCCGTAATCCGCGACTCTGGAAAACAGGGGCTTCCGGGATTCCAGGACCCGCGAGCTCATGCGCCTGTTTCCGGGAGGAGTATTCCATCTGAGCGGCTGGCTGGACTTCTGCAGGGTATGGGAAAGACCGGGAATGGTACTGCATATCCGCACATACCGGATCGTTCCGTCGGGTTCCGGTACGAAGAGATAGGTCACGGCAAACCCGAACGCTTCGAAAATCTCCTGGACGATGAACCCCAGCAGGCTGTCCAGAGATTCCCCTTTCAGAATCCGGCGGTCGAGTTCCAGGGAGATTCGATTGGCGGCTTCCGCTTCCACGTCCCTGGTCACATCCCGGACATGGGACAACAGTGCCACCACTCCATTGTAGGGAAGCATGGAACAACTGATGCTCACATGGATTCCGGAACCGTCGCTTTTCCGGAACCGTCTTCTGATCGTCAGGGGGGCTCCGCACCGATCCCTGATTTCCCCGATGGTCTGACGGGCGCTCCGCTCGTCCGAATCCGTAACGCCCAGCACCGATTGACCGACCAGAGAGGTTTTGTCGGGGTATCCCATCATTTCGCAGAAGGTCCTGTTCACATCCAGAATCATGAGCGAATCCGGATCGGTAATATGGATTCCGTCCGGAGCCTGCTCGAAGAATGCTTCCTTTTCAAGCTTGTTCCGATGGTGTTTTTCGTAGTGGTCAAATGCCAGCCGGATCTTTTCCGAAAAATCCAGAAGCTGGTCCCCGGCACGTTCATGCAGATCCGATTCGTGATGGACGGCCACCGACAGGACGCCTCTCGGAATATCGTCCTTGGACCGGAGGACCGGAATGGAATAAAGGGCTTTCACCCCCATGAGCCGGAGGAGTGCGGAAAGGGGACTCTTTTCCATTTCCGTCATGTTCATGTACCGGGGCTTCAGGGATTGAACGGCAAAACTGCAAGGCAGCGCATTTCCAGGAAACTCATCCCACCGAAGCCCCGACAAGGCCGCTTCAAGTTGACTCCTGATCTCAGGGTCTTTTGACGCGATCGCCAGGGATTTCAGCGAACCGTCCGGCTTGGGAATGGCAAAGCGAACGAACAGGAAAGGAAAATTTTCGGCGATCCTTCGAACGGTCAGAGACAAAAGCATTTCGATGGAGTATCCCTTTTGGATTCCACGGTCCAGCTCGATGGAGAGGCGAAGAATTTCTTCGGATTCCGGCTTCCGGTCGACTTCCCGTATCTGGATCAGAACTGCCTGAACCTCTTCGTCGGCAACCAGCGTGATGGAGATGCTTGACGAAAAACTGCTCCCGTCCTCCCGGAGAATCTTTCCGGGAAAACAGGAAGCTGGACGATCCCTCTCCTCAAGCGCCCGCATCTCTTCGCGAACATCTGTTTCCGTTCTGTTCTGGAGCCATTTTTCAAGGGGAAATCCCCTCAGGGATTCCTTGTCGGATGCACCGACCATCCTGCAGAAGGCCCTGTTTGCATTCTGGATGGTCAGCTTCGTTCGGTCGAGAAGGATTACCCCGGAGGAACTCTGGTCGAAGTAGCTCCGGAACTCGCGGTCGCTCAGATTGTACGACAAGCCTTTTCCTTTCCGGCGGGGTCCGGATGATGGGATGCGACGGCATTCGGCCCGGCGGGAGATGTCGTTCTGTCGCCTTCCGGACTGATCGAATGGAGATCACATCCCGATCGGATCGGAGAGGGTCCCCCACTGATGGAAGAATGCCGGAAACCGGCCGGCGGGACGGGAAGAGAGGAAGACAGGAACCCGTCCAAAATGGCGAAACGGGCGATGGATGTCGAAGGGATCCGGTCATCTTCCGTACCGGAACAATCGTTCTGTCCGGGACGGATACCGAAGCGCATTTCCTGAGAGAAAGCCATATTCCAAAGGCCTCCAGGACTTTTCTGACAACCTTGTTCGATACACAAGCCAACGCTGTATCGGGCGGCCACGGAAAAACCCGATATCAGAACGCCAATGGAGAAAAACAGTTCGGAACGGGAAAAACCCATGGACCTATTTCAGTGGAACCAGCGGATAATCCTCCGGATGGGCCTTGGACCAGAGAATAATGTAGTGGCTGACAAGAAGGAGATATCTGGTTCCGGTTTTCTCCGGAGGAAAGAACGTCATCCCCTTGACCTCCCCGACCGCCGTCACGAGATGTCCCGGACCGATCACCAGCGTTTTGTTGTTGTGCTGCCCGAACACGACGAAAGCGCTTGCCTCCTGCCTTGTGGCGGGCTTCGTGTTGCCGACCATCCGAAGGGAAGGAGCAAAGAGAACGAAGGAGTCGCTTGTT
>DAIEST010000279.1 GCA_027346125.1 Leptospirillum sp.
GGTGCGGCAACGGTCATCCGCTTTTGGACAACGGGGAGCAAACGCGCATCCGGGAGGCAAGTCCCACAGCGGAGGCACCTGCCCCTTGATGGCTTCCAGCGGTCCGTCGTATTTGGTTTTGTGTCCGGAGGATGGTCGCGACAGAAGAAGTGCCCGACTGTACGGATGTGAAGGACCGCTGGAAAAGAACCGTTGTCCCGAAACTGTCTCGACCACGCGGCCGGCATACATGACAAGAATGCGGCGTGCCGAGCGGCGGACAACTCCAAGATCGTGGGAAATCAGGATGAGGGACATGTGATTTTTCCTGTTTCTTTCCAGGAGGAGTGAGAGGATCTGGGCGGAAATCGTAACATCCAGTGCTGTGGTCGGCTCATCGGCGATGATGATGTCTGGATTCAGTGCGATGGCCATGGCGATCAGGACTCTCTGGCGCATTCCTCCCGAAAGCTGGTGAGGGTAGGACCGTGCGATGGATTCCGGTCGAGGAAGGCCAACGGAAGCCAGAAGGTCGTGAATGCTGGATTGACGGTCGTCCGGAGACATGTTCCGGGTGTGGCTTTCGAACACTTCCCGGAACATGGATCCGATGGTGAGAATGGGGTTAAGGGCGCTTTGAGGTTCCTGGAAGACCATACTGATCCGGGAACCTCTGAGTTGGTTCCAGGCCGATTCAGATGATCCCAGAAGCTCGTTTCCGCGATACCGGATCGATCCGCTGGTGATCTTGGTGCCTTCGGGAAGAAGACCAAGAAGACTGAGTCCGGTCAGTGTCTTTCCTGAACCGGACTCTCCCACGATTGCAAGGAGGTCACCATGATCGAGCGTAAAAGAGACTTCCCGGATTGGAAAAACGGGACCTCGGGGAGTGGGAATCATTGCACACAGGTCGGTTACCTTGAGTAAAGGTCCATTCATTTGTTTCGTTTCTGTGATCATCAGGGGGAGACTTCCCGGTAAACGGCCCGGTAAGGGGCCATCTCATTTACCGCTACCTGATCAAGGCGGACGTGGGAAGGAAGACTTTCGGAACGGCTCATCGCCTCTTTGAGGCGGCTGAAAAAAAGAAATGCCACATTTTCGGAGGTAGGGGAGCGTTCCTTGAAAAACGGGTGATCGTTCAGGTGTGAATGGTCCACTTCCTGGATAATCGGAGCCATCAAGGATTCTGCCACATGAAAGTCCAGAGCCATTCCGAGTGAGTTTAGCCGGTCAGTTGCCCAGGTAATGTCCACTGTCCAGTTGTGGCCGTGAAGCCGGGAGCAGATCCCCGGATACCCAGGGATAATATGGGAAGCGGCAAAAGTGGCGGATACGGAAATCAGAAACACGACCAGTTCCTTTCATGCGATGGCTTTCCCCAGCAGGTCTTACTCCACTGAAGATTCTCCATTCTAGACGATTCCAGACCAGGAATATAGCATGTTCGGGCGGCGTCATGGAATTTTGCCGGTGATGAGGGGATGGAGATCTTTACCTGTTCCCATTCGCTTGGATTGACTCGGGGTTGCCGGATTGTGTGATAGGCCGTTGGAAGTGGAATGGCCCTAATCCCGATTTAGTGTGACGAAACAAAGAAAGCCCTCTTCCCTGTTGGATTTTCGGTGAGGTACACTCTCACCGACGAGGCGAAAACCACAACGGAGAAGGATGACTGATGAATATGGTAACCGGGGGGCAGGTCGGGATCAAGCTGAATCGGACTGACGAAGCGCTGACGGGCCAGGTCCAAGAGGGATTTTCGGTTCAGGGAATCATTCTCCATGAATCCAAAGTGATCCTCAAGATCCTGAAAGTCAAGAGAGTTTACTGAAGCAGAGAAATGCTCGACTTAGGGTGGTGAGCAGTTACCCGGAGGGAGTGCGCAAACTCTTGGGAGAGGGCTTTCGATATCCGTCGCTGGAGGGAGGCTTGTGACTATTGTGGCTGTCTTTATCCAGGCGCGCTTCAAGGCCCTTGATCTTCTCCTTCAACTCCTGGACCTCGGAAAAC
>DAIEST010000285.1 GCA_027346125.1 Leptospirillum sp.
GGATGCCGTACGGGATCGTCTCCGGTTCGACCTTGCTCTGGTGGATCTTCGTCTTCGTGATAGAGGTTCCCGGATGGAAGCGGAAGACCTTCTGATCCGACTGGATGCGTTTGGCGCCCCTTATGAGATCCGGGAAGCCGCGGGCATTATCCTGAGATTCTGGAAGGAGGAGCGTCATCAGCGACAAACCAACAGGGAACTCAAGAAAAAGCTGGAACAGGTGAAAAAGACCTTCCGGGAGCTTTCCACTCTGGAAAATTCTCTCCGGTAAACAACCTTGTCCTTTCGGCCGGAACTTTCCCCTGACCTGTCGGTCGGGTTGGGGCCTCGGACCGGTTTCCTGTTTTGCTGGCTTCTGCTGGCCGGACATCATTTCGGATACCGGAAAGATCTTCGATGGCAATACCGGAACGAGTACTTTTGGTCTTCGATACAACATGTTGGGAGATATTGTGATTGATGCACGCTTGAAACCGACGCTGCTTTCCGGAGAGTTTTTTCAGTCTTCGCTTTGCGGCTTTCGTTTTCTGTTTCTGAAGATGTTTTCTTCTTTCCCTCGTCCGGAGTCTGACGGAATCTCCTTCATGGAAGGAGCAGACCCCGTCGTCGCAAGATTGCTGCGCCCATTTCCGGAGGGCGGGACAGGTGGCTTTGTCCGCCCGGCAGGAATCGGACACCCTGGCGATGGATCGGATGATCATCGGGGAAGACATCGGGGAGGTGATCCCATCTTTGAATTCTTAAAATGTCGATCAGAAAGGAGAAGGCGTATTTCTCCCCGCCGTAAAGGGCGAGGCCTTCTGCGCCAGTCAGGATGAATGTCCCTTTCGTTCTCGTGGTTGACGATTATGCGAATACCCGTGCCTATCTGCGGGCTCTTCTCGAACACGAAGGATTTGGTGTGCTGGAGGCGGGAACGGGCGAGCGGGCTCTTGAAATCCTGGCTTCCAGGGAAGGCCGTTCCATTCGGGCGATCCTTCTCGATCTGAAGCTTCCGAACCAATCGGGAATCGACCTTATCGCTCCTTTCCGTTCGCTCTGCCCGAAAGCCCCGATCATCATCATGACTGCACATGCGTCTGTGCCGACGGCCGTTTCCGCCATCCAGAAAGGCGCGTTTCATTATTTGGAAAAACCGCTGGTCGAGGAAGAGTTGCTGGGCACCCTTTCCCGCGCCCTGTTTCTTGAAAAGACGAGTGAAGATTCGTTGGGGGAATTCGCCTCCGATTTGGATCTGGTAGGACCCACGATGGAAAAAATGATGGATCGCCTCCGGAAGGCGGGCTCCCACTCTTTCCCGGTCTTGATCACGGGAGAAAGCGGAACCGGGAAAGAAATGGTAGCCAGGACGATTCACCGATTTTCTGCCCGTTCCCGGGAACCTTTTGTCGCCGTCAACACCGGAGCGATTCCGCGTGACCTTGTAAGCTCCGAGCTTTTTGGCCATGAAAAAGGGTCCTTCACCGGAGCCATGGAGCGCAAGGTGGGCTGGTTCGAGGCGGCCGGAAACGGCACGCTGTTCCTGGACGAAATCGGGACCATGGACCTTTCGGTTCAGGTTGCTCTTTTGCGCGTCATCGAGAGCCGGAGCTTTTCCCGGGTGGGAGGAACGTCTCCGATCGCGTTCTCGGCCAGGATCCTGTGCGCGACGAACGAAAACCTGGAAGAAATGATGCGGGAAGGACGATTTCGGGAAGACCTCTATTATCGACTGAACGTCCACGCGATTCAACTTCCCCCTCTCCGGCAGCGAACAGACGAAATCAGTTTTCTGGCCATCCATTTTCTGCGGGAAGCCTTGTCCCTGACAGGGGACGGGACGGAAATCCGGTTGTCCGAAGGCGCCCGGAAAACTCTGGAAAGATATCCCTGGCCCGGAAATATCCGGGAATTGAAGAACTCCATGATCACGGTATCCATCGAGCATGGCACGGAAATCCGGGAATCTTCCCAGGCGCTGATCCCCCCGGACTGGTTGCCGGAATCCGTCTTGAAAACTTCGGCTTCGAGGGACGAGGAACCGGAGCCCAGAACCCTCAAGGAAAACGAACGGGACCAGATTCGGAAGATTCTGCAGGAAACCGGAGGAAACAAGGCCCAGGCGGCCCGGATATTGGGTATCAGTCGGAAGTCGTTGTACGCGAAGTTGCGCGAGTATGGTCTGGGAGACCATTTTGGTAGCGCCAGGGAGACCTCCTCCGGACTGGAGTAAATTCGGACTCCTGGTAAAGTGCCCGGGGCCATCGGAAAACCGGCGCAGTCAGAGAAGCGCGCCCAGAATCCGGAGAAAGGTTGCGGACAGAAGAAGGGTTTGCCCCCAGCGGATCTTGTCGGGGCCGAGTCTGGGGTGGAGTCGGGCGCCCGCGATCGATCCCGCGAGAGCTCCGATCGCGACAGGGAGTGCTCCGTTCGGGAAGGTGCCGGCCGGGAGTATTTTGGCGACCATTCCGGCAAATGCCATCGGAATCATGATGCCGAGAGAGGACCCCACGGCCACCCGGGTCGAATATCCCAGAAGCCCGGTCATGACGGGGTAGTAGAGGAACCCGCCTCCGATCCCGAGGACACCGGAGACAAGGCCGATGCCGCACATCAGG
>DAIEST010000016.1 GCA_027346125.1 Leptospirillum sp.
TCGTCAAGGACAGGAAAGCCATCGCCGACGTGACCGCCGACCTGAAGAAAGCACAGGCCGTTGTCGCTTCGATCAAGTCCGAAGTGAACAAGGATGTCGCCCAGAGAGCGATCCTGAAAAAGGACATCGCCCGGAACAAGAAGGACTACAAGTCGGACATGGCTTCAATCAAGAAGATCGAGAGCACTTCCGGCAACAGGTCGGTGGCCGATGATCTTGCCAGCGACAAAAAGACCATCCATACGCTTGTGGCAGAAATCTCCAAAGACCGCCACATGCTCCGATCCGACCGCACCAAGCTTCGGGAAGCGATGGAGAGTTCTGACGACAGTTCTGCCGCTCACGACTCGTCACTGAAATCGGCGATCAGGAGCTTGAGAGCAAAACTTTCGAGCACGATCAAGAAGCTCAGGGTGGCACGGGTAGACCTCAGGAAAGACGAGGCTCATCGCGTCCAGACTGCTTCAACTGTACATGCTTCCTCAACATCCCCAAAAGCGGGGACACATCCTGCCGTGCACCCTGTCGTGCATCCAGAGGACAAGAAGTAAGAGTCCTGGCATAAGACCTAACCGGGGGAGGGAAATATCCCCTCCCCCAATCTTTGCTCGGCTACCCTTTCAAAAACGCACGCTCGCCATTGACGAGCATCGTACGCGATGCGCACTTTCCCCTGATCCCCCAAGACCCTTCCATCAACTGTAACGGCCGGACTCCGGTATCCGACCACAACAGATCCTCAGATCTTTCTTCCTCCAGTTTTTCTTCCGTTTCCCGAAGCGACGCAGTCGAGAAATCATAATACCTGCCCGTTTTCCCGGATTTCTTCAGAAAAATCAGTCTGCAGCATTCCGGCACGCTGACCGGAGAACAGACAAAACGATCGATCGGCCCTTGGCATATGTTCGACCGGAAATGGTACGATTCTGAACAGACATCAAAATGACGGATCCGCCGGAAACCGCTGGAAGCGACATCGCAAGATTCTCTCGATCCAGAAAGAAAATTGGAAAAGGAGCCCTGCGCTTGCAAGGAATAGAGTCCATCGAAACGGATAACGATGATTCCAGGCGTTCTGTCCCGATCCGGGAGGCAGCGAAAGCCTTGCGCCAGGGGGGACTTGTCGCGTTCCCCACCGAAACCGTCTACGGGCTCGGAGGGGATGCGGAAAATCCTTCCGCCGTGGAACGGATCTTCAGCACAAAAGGGAGACCCGCCGACCACCCGCTGATCGTCCATATCCCGGGTCCCGGGCAACTCGAACGCTGGGCCAGGGAGATTCCTCCCGAGGCATGGAAACTGGCCGAGCGTCACTGGCCCGGGCCGCTCACCCTGATCCTGAGGAAATCCGACCGCATTCCCGGAGTCGTCACGGGAGGGCAGGACACGGTGGGTCTTCGGGTTCCCGACCATCCGGTTGCCCTGGCATTGCTGAAAGAGTTTGGCGGAGCGATCGCGGCTCCCTCGGCAAACCGTTTTGGACGGGTCAGCCCCACGACTTCGGCACATGTCCGGGAGGAATTTGGAAACACGCTGGACTGCATTCTCGATGGAGGGCCCTGCCGGGTAGGGATCGAATCCACCATCCTCGACCTGAGCGCAAACCGGCCGCGTCTTCTGCGTCCCGGAGCAATCACCGTTCCCGAAATCGAATCCCTTCTCGGACTCTCCGTCTCCATGCCCGGGAACGATGCACCCCGGGCACCAGGAAGGATGAGGTCCCATTACGCCCCGAATACACCCGTCTTCCTGATTCCGGCCGCACAAATGGAAGCCGAAACCCTCCGGCGCCTCGCCGGCGGTCAACGGGTCGCGGTATTGGCCATGTCCCCGCCCCCCCTTCCGGGGGACTGCTTCCACCATTCCATGCCGGACACACCGGCCGGATGGGCCCGTGAACTGTATGCGCGGCTGAGAACCCTCGATCGACAGCGCTTCGATTGCATCCTTGTCGAAATGCCGCCGGCGGAGCTCGCCTGGCAGGCCGTGAGGGACAGGCTCGACCGGGCCTCCTCGTCCGGCACGCCCGCTGGAGACAATAAACCGGTCGACCCTAATAAGGGGTCGAGTGGTACCCCATCTTCTTGAGCAGCCATCCGTAAAAGAAGGTCGTATACAGGACGTACCGCTGGCCCATGAAGGAAGAATCCGCTCCATAGGGCTGCTGATACGCCAGGCTGATCTGGTACCAGTCGGCCTGGTAATTCATTTCGTAGGAAAGATACCCTTCCGTCAGGCCGTAGTAGCCGTTGTTCGCAAGGTTCACCAGGGTTCGCGACTCGACCGCCGGGGTCAGGTGGGCGAAGAATGCCGGCATCCGGACTCCGATGATGTCGTGAAGGTAGAGCAGGCTGTATTCGATCGCCCCGTCGAACCGGACAGAATCCCCGTAGTCCAGGGTTCCCATGAAGTCCGAAAGCGGCATCGGCCCGTTTCCGAACGGCACGATCCCCGCCACATCCGTCTGGAACGCAAAAGGCCGGACCCAGGAAACGGGAATGTCTCCCAGCCCCTTGTTGAAGACGAGATAGGAATACAGGGTGAAGGGGTTCCCCTGACCGACCGGACTCCCGCCGACCGGGGTAATGCCTCTCATGATGAATGTCGTAAAAATCTCGTGGGGATCGTTCTCATAGAGAAGCAGCTTGCCCTGAAGCCCTGCGTACTGGAACCCGGAATAACCGTGGTTCGGCGTCCAGAGATCGATGTATCGGGTGTCCACACGGACGCTGAAATGGTGCGTGAGCCTTTTCTCGATCATGACCGGAGTGCTGAAGGCGCTGCTGCGGCCCGGCATGCCGCTATAGGCGGGCATCAGGGTCAGCTGGTTGTCGATATCCCCGTCTTTCACGATCAGGGGTTCGATGAAGATCCGGTTTCCCGCATGGGCGATTCCGCTGGAAAGCATGTTGGTGCTGGTCGAGGAAGG
>DAIEST010000019.1 GCA_027346125.1 Leptospirillum sp.
TCAAACTCTTCAGAAATCCGGTCATGTTCGTCGTGGAAATCGGAAGCGTGCTCACCACATTCATGGCAGTCTCCTCCTTCCTCCACCATTCCGGCGAACGATTGTTCACCACTACCATTTCCGTCTGGCTCTGGCTCACCATCGGATTCGCGAATTTTGCGGAAGCCCTGGCCGAAATCCAGGGAAAGGCCCAGGCCGCAAACCTTCGATCGACCCGGGCCGAAACAACGGCCTGCCTGATCACTTCCAACGGGATCATGAACGTTCCCGGAAGCGCATTGAAGAGGGAAGACCAGTTTATCGTGGAAGCCGGGGAAACCATCCCCACCGACGGGGAGATCCTGGAGGGGGTCGCCAGTATCGACGAATCCGCCATCACCGGGGAATCGGCTCCCGTCATCCGGGAGTCGGGAGGGGACCGTTCGGGAGTCACCGGCGGAACAAGAGTGCTGGCCGGACGGATCCGTGTGGCAGTCACCAACAATCCGGGAGAAACTTTTCTGGATCGCATGATTTCCCTGGTGGAAGGGGCCACCCGACAGAAATCCCCCAACGAAATCGCGCTGACGATCCTCCTGATCGGACTGACCCTGATCTTCCTGTTCGTCGTCGCATCCATCCCGGCCTTTTCTGACTACGCCGGAATCAAGTCTTCCCCGACCGTCCTGATCGCTCTTCTCGTTTGCCTGATCCCCACGACGATCGCCGGACTTCTCCCCGCCATCGGCATCGCCGGAATCGACCGGGCGTTCCGGGCCAACGTCATTGCCAAATCGGGAAAAGCCGTGGAAGTCGCGGGCGATATCGACATCCTTCTGCTCGACAAAACGGGAACGATCACCTTCGGAAACCGGCAGGCCGTCCAGTTCGTACCCGTCAAGGGCGTGTCCGAAAAAGAACTCGCACGGGCAAGCTGGCTGGCCTCCCTGTCGGACGAGACTCCGGAAGGAAAAAGCATCGTCAGCCTCGCCGAGACCCAGTTCTCCCAATCCGCATCCCCACCCGGACTGCTCTCCATCCCGTTCACTCCGGAAACCCGGATGAGCGGAGTCGACACTCCCGAAGGAGAAATCAGAAAAGGGGCGGAAGATGCGGTACAGACCTATGCGGGAACATCCTTTTCCCCCGAGATCCGGGAGATCGTCTCCAGTATCGCCAGGTCCGGCGGAACGCCCCTGGTGGTCGCCATGGACCGGAAGCCCCTTGGCGTGGTGCATCTGAAAGACATCATCAAGCCGGGACTCAAGGAGCGGTTCGAACGCCTCCGGAAAATGGGCGTCACGACCGTCATGGTCACCGGAGACAACCCGCTGACCGCCCGGGCGATCGCCGAAGAGGCCGGGCTGGACGATTTCTTCGCACAGGCCAAACCGGAAGACAAGATGGCCCTGATCAGGAAAGAACAGGAAAAAGGCCGTCTCGTCGCCATGACCGGAGACGGAACCAACGATGCCCCGTCGCTGGCCCAGGCGGACGTGGCCCTGGCCATGAACTCCGGAACCCAGGCCGCAAAGGAAGCGGGAAATATGGTCGACCTCGACTCGGATCCGACCAAGATCATCGAAGTCGTGGAGATCGGGAAGCAGCTGCTGAACACCCGGGGGGCGCTCACAACCTTTTCGATCGCAAACGACGTGGCCAAGTACTTCGCCATTCTTCCGGCCATGTTTGTCACAGCTTATCCACAGCTGAAGATCCTCAACATCATGGGTCTCGCAACACCCGTTTCGGCAGTGACATCGGCCATCATCTTCAACGCGCTCATCATTCCGGCGCTGATCCCGCTGGCACTGAAGGGAGTCCGGTACCGCCCGGTCGGCGCCTCGGCCCTTCTCCGCAGGAACCTTCTGATCTATGGGCTCGGAGGAATCGTCGTCCCGTTCATCGGGATCAAGCTGATCGATATGGCGCTTTTAGTACTCCACTTTACGTAAGAAGGGACTGTCATGGGACATTACATTTCGATGCTGGTGTTGGGAATGGCCGCATTCGGCGGAATGGGGGCTTTCCTGGCCTTTCTCGAACGCATCTGATCCTTTTCCCCAAAACAAATCGATGGAGAGACACAAATGATCATCTGGGGCCTTCTGGGATTCGTGGTTCTTCTCTTGTGTGTCTATCTTTCCTACATACTGCTCAACGCGGAGAAACTTTGACATGATCGCGAACGACTGGATTCAGATTCTCTTTTCCCTGGGCCTCATCATTTTTCTGGCCCCGCTGACGGGCCGCTACCTGGCCTGGATTTACCAAAGCCCCCATCTCTCGTTCGAAAGAGGGGTCTACCGTCTCCTGAAGATCGACCCCGACCATGAAATGACCTGGAAGGAGTACGGGACCGTCCTCCTGGTCTCCAACGCCTTCTTCTTCGTGGCTGGATTCCTGGTCCTCTGGGGGCAGTCCATCCTCCCCCTGAACCCCCGCCATCTCCCCCCCCTGTCTCCCGAAGTGGCGTTCAACACTGCGGCCAGTTTCGTCACGAACACCAACTGGCAAGCCTATGCCGGAGAGGCACAACTCTCGAACCTTTCCCAGATGCTGGCCATCACGTTTTTGATGTTCGTCGGCGCCAATACCGGAATAGCGAGCCTCGTCGCCATTTTCAGAGGATTCACCCGGTCCGGAAGCGCAACATTGGGGAACTTCTGGTCGGACTTCTTCCGCTTCCTCTTCCGGGCCTTCCTTCCAGCCTGTTTTCTGATGGCGCTCGTCCATCTCTGGCAAGGTTCGCCCCAGACGTTCCGGACATCGGTCACGGCAAAAACCATGGAAGGAGCTTCCCAGACACTGATCGTCGGTCCGGTGGCCTCGCTCGAGTCAGTAAAGAACCTGGGGACCAACGGGGGAGGCTTCTACAACGCCAACGGCGCCCACCCCTACGAGAATCCGACCCCATTGACCAACACGCTGGAATTTCTGGAAATGGGCATCTTCACCTTCTCCCTGCCGTTCTTCTTCGGAAGAATGATCGGACGTCCCCGGCAGGGGCATGTCCTTTTCGTCGCCGTTTTTTCGCTCTATATCGCTGGGCTGGGGCTGATCGAATATTCGGAAAAGATGCCCAACCCGCTTCTTGCCCACGCCGCGATCGAGCAGCAGATCACTCCCCTTCAGGACGGAGGCAACACCGAAGGGAAAGAGACGAGGTTCGGGATCACCCAGACCAGCCTCTTTTCCAATACGACCGTCGCCGCCACCACCGGGGCGGTGGACGGAGCCATGGACAGCATGAATCCCCTTGCGGTGCTCGTCTGTCTGGTCCACATGTTTTTAAACGAGGAGCCGGGAGGAAAAGGGGTAGGGTTTGCGGGCCTCCTGAAAGAAGCGATCCTGGCCGTTTTTCTCGCGGGTCTCATGGTGGGACGGACTCCCGAGTTCTTGGGGAAAAAAATCGAATCGAGAGAGATCAAGCTGGCGGCACTCTCTCTTCTGGTCACACCTCTTCTCGTCCTGTGGCTCACAGCTCTTTCCGTCGTCATCCCGGCTGGGAAAAGCTCGATGGACAACCCCGGGCCGCACGGCTTCATGGAGGTTCTCTACGCATTTTCCTCCGGGAACGCCAACAACGGGTCGGCCATGGCGGGACTGAACGTTGCAACTCCGTATTACACCATCCTGATCGGAGTGGAGATGATCCTGGGCCGTTTTCTTCCTCTCCTCCCTCTTCTCGCGCTGGCGGGATCCCTCGCCAGAAAGAAGACCCATCCGGAAACGGCCGGGACATTCAGGACGGATACCCCTCTCTTCGTCGTACTTCTGTTGGGGTTCATGATCCTGTTCGCCGCGCTGACATTCTTTCCTCCGCTGATCCTGGGACCGCTTCTGGAGCATCTTTCGATCCTCCATGGGGTCTCCTTCTGAAGTGGAGACCGATCGGGACACGACAGGAATATGCTC
>DAIEST010000020.1 GCA_027346125.1 Leptospirillum sp.
GATCTCGTAAGCGCGTTGGGCGGAACCGGTTGTCGTGGTGATCGCGACAAGATCGAACGATCCGTCATACGGAATTGCCTCCACTTTGTCGTCGACGACGGTGACCGAATCCGTCCCGGGGGTCAGCCCCGCAAGATAGGACGTCACCATTGTCATGATCAGCCGTTTCCGGCCCCGCACGGGGGTCCCGTCAAGACGCATGAGGGTAGGCTGGAGCAAAAGAAGATTCAGGGTTTTCCGTTTCATGGGAAACCTCCTTGACTTAATCGGCATGGCTCTTTCGGACAAACCGCCGGAATCGCCTGCTTCCGGAGCAGGCACCCCTGAGTCTATGGAAAAGCCCGGACGCGGATCAGTTGCCGGATCGAGGAAATCGGATTCAGGCTGTCTTGCGGATTCAGGCACATTCGGAAAAACAAGAAGACAGCCCCCGGGTCAGTTTAACCCGACTCGCCCGCACGGGGAAAGAGGTGGGAACAGTGAGAGGAATACTGAATCTCCCGAGGAATGAAGTCAGGAGATTGCGCGGAAAGTTTGGTCAGGGTTGCCAGAAAGCCCGGTTTTTCCCGGTCTTCTTGGCCTGATACATGGAATGGTCGGCTTTGGTCAGAAGGGACGGGAAATCCTCACCGTCTTCAGGAAAAATGGCAAGCCCGATACTGCAAGTTACCGTGATGGAGAAATCTCCCCACTCGAATGGTCGGGAAACTGTTTCAAGGATCACGCCTCCCAGACGGATCAGTTCTTCCGGCCCCGGAAGTTCGGGAAACAGGAGAACGAATTCATCCCCTCCCACACGACACACCGTATCGGATTCCCGCAGGATGTTTCCGAGACGGCACGAGATTTCCCTGAGAAGGTCGTCTCCTGCCTGATGGCCAAAGTGATCGTTGACCGGCTTGAATGCATCGAGATCCAGATAGCACAACCCCACATGGTGACCTGTCCGTCGGGAAATCCGGACCGCCTGCTCGAGCCTGTCCTGAAACAGTGCCCGGTTGGGCAACCCTGTCAATGGATCATGGTAGGCCAGTTTCCGGATCCGGTTTTCCTCCTCCCGGCGGGAGGTGATATCGGCCATGAAACCGATATAGTGCGAAAGCCTGTCTTCCCGGTTGCGCGATCCGACAATGGAAAGCTGCTGGAGATACTCCGCTCCGTTCTTGCGCCTGTTCCACAGTTCGCCCTGCCATCCTCCCGTTCTCCCGAGGCAGTCCCAGAGTTCCGCGAAAAATTTCCGGTCATGTCGACCGGAACGAAGGATCGATGGATTCCGTCCGATCGCTTCTTCCGGAGAGTATCCCGTGATTTCGCTGAATGCGGAATTGACCATCAGGATCTTCCCGGAGAGATCCGTAATCATGATCCCTTCCAGCGCTTCCTTGAATACCGTTGACGCGATGGAACGCTGTTCCTCCCGGAAAACATCGTCAAGGGCAAAGGAAAGGCTTTCCGAAATTTCGCAGAGGAGGGAAAAGACTTCCCCGTGGAAATATCCTTCCCGGTCGGACAGAACCACCAGTGCTCCGACAATCTCTTCCTGCTTCCGGAGCGGAAAGGACGCCACAGAACGGACATTGGCGCGGACAGCCCTTTCCCGCCAGAATTCCGTTCGGGGATTGCTGAGAAAATCGTTGATGCAGACGGGCCTTCCGGTCCGGATCGACTCTCCCACGGATCCAATACCGGAAGGATCGTCGGGGTCGACGGAAATCTCGACATTTTCCAGAAGCGCTTCAAGCTTGGGGTCCAGAGTGGAGAATGAAACCTTGACCAGATTCCTGTCGTCGTTCAGGAAGACAATCCAGGATGCCACGAACCCGCCATATGCCACAGCGATCCGGGAAACCTCCTGAAAAAGCAGGCGAAGATCCGGCCGCCTCAGGAGAAGCTGATGGACTTCGGTCGATCCGGCATAGAGATTTTTGAGATTCAGGAGCTGGTCTCTCAGAAGCTTCTTTTCCGAGATATCCTGGATCGTCCCGATGATTCCGGCGATTTCTCCTGAAGCTTCCCGCCACGGCGTCAGGTGAACCTCCCCCCAGAAGATCGACCTGTCTTTCCTGACAAGCCGTTTCTCGACCTTCACGAAAGGATGTGCTCCGGAAAGCACCCCTCCAAGACGGAGCCTCGTCGAATCGGAATCCTCGGGATCCGTCACATCCAGAACGGTCATGCCCCTCGATTCCAGCGGGGAATATCCGAACAGTTCCGACCATTTGGGATTCACGCAGAGAAAGCGGAATTCGCGATCCACCACAGCAATGGCGATCCCGACTTCTGCAATGATTTGCCCGAACCCGACCTCGCCCCGAAACTGGCCGCTGCCGTTCAGGATGTTTTCCTCACCGGACATCCGGTCAGACCACCTTCAAGGAGAAGACCCGATTCGACTGTGGAGAACGGAAAAAGCAAACATCATGAGCCGTGTCCCCATCCCTCCGAGAATACATTAGAAACCAGTTTTAATTTTTTATCATTGTATTACCGACAACAATCTTTTTAAACACAAAAATATATAATTCATTTAAAACAAATATGATCTATGGTTTTAAGTCTCAAAATGAGCTTCTGCGAATGAGTCGGAATGCAGGGATGCGAGACCAGATCGAACGCTCAATCTCTTCCGGGGTTTTCCGGGAAGCACCCCCAAAGATGCACAGCGCAAACGGAAGACGGTGCGGACTGCAAACGAAAAGACAGTACCCGTCGGGTGAGGATTCGGAAACAATCCCCAGGGGAAGTGACGTTTATGAAGGAGATACCGAAAGATGTCCGGATCAGTCGGAAAGAGCCCGGGACGGGATTCCCAGGATTTCGGCAATCCCCGGACGGATGCGGGTTCCGGACCGCTGGCCATTCATGATCAGGGAAAGGTAAGTGGGACTGATGCCCAGATGTTCGGCGAGAGTCACCTGATTCCATCCTCTCTTCACCATCGCAATGCGTATTTTCTTGACCGCCTCAGGGCGCATTCCTATAATCCCCGCGATTTTACATAAACGACAACATATACCATAAAACAATAGTCTGAATGATATACCAAAAATACATGGGTGACAACTGGAATGCACGGTCGCTGGGAACAAGGATACGCTCTCTTCGGGGAGGGATGTCCCAGACAACCTTTGCAGAGTTGCTGGGCATTTCTCAGGAGGATGTTTCCCGCTTCGAATCGGGCAGCCGAATGCCCTCGATCCCCCTTCTCCTGAGACTGT
>DAIEST010000040.1 GCA_027346125.1 Leptospirillum sp.
TCCCTCTTCCCTGTTCAACTCGCGCAGAAGGTCAAACACTCCGAGACTGGTATGGGTATCCAGATTCCCGGTCGGCTCATCCGCCAGAACAAGTCCCGGATGAAGGAGCAGTGCCCTGGCAATCGCCACGCGCTGCTGTTCTCCTCCCGACAACTCCGACGGGCGATGCTGGAGACGTTTTCCCAATCCCATTCTCTCGAGCAGCGAGATTGCCCGACCATCCATGGATGCGTTGCTCTCCTGGTGAATCCAGGCCGGCATCAGGACATTTTCGAGCGCGGAAAACTCCGGGAGAAGATGGTGGAACTGGAAAACGAACCCGATCGACCGGTTCCGGAAATCGGCCCTGGCATTTTCCGATTCTTCCTCCAGCGTTCTCTCGCCGACCATCACAATTCCCGAGGTGGAGCGGTCCACTGTTCCAAGAATATGGAGAAGGGTGCTTTTTCCCGCTCCCGACGCTCCCGTAAGGGCCACCAGTTCTCCCGCTTCGATAAAGAGGGAAATGCCCTTCAGGACAGGGATCTCGCTGGTCCCCATCCGGTAGTTTTTGGTCAGGTTCTCTGTACGAACGGAAAGTCCGGCCATTATTCGTACCGCAATGCCTGGATGGGGTCGAGCTTTGCCGCCTGGGAGGAGGGGTAAAGCGTTGCGAGGAAGCTGATTCCGATCGCCGACAATGAAACGGACAGGATATCCCCGGTACGGATGATCACCGGAATGTGGCTCACAAAGTAGACGTCGTTGGGCAAACGGTAGAAGTGTTCCAGCATGAAACAGATCAGGTATCCGATCGGAAGTCCGAGAAGCGTTCCCACCAGTCCGATGAGAACCCCGTCGATCATGAAGATCTTCCGGATCTGTCCTTCTGTTGCGCCCATTGTCTTCAGAATGGCGATTTCCTTCCCCTTGTCCATCACGATCATCGTCAGCGTGCTGACGATGTTGAACGAGGCCACAAGAACGATCAGGACCAGAATGATGAACATGACGGTCTTCTCGAGGAACAGGGCCGAGAAAAGATTTTTGTTCATCTGCAGCCAGGACCTTGGCCAATACGGGTACCCCAGCCGGGAAGCCAGTTCCCGGGCGATGCGCGAGGCTTGCATGATATGGGAAACCTGGATCTCGAGACCGCTCACCGAACCGGCGGGAATTCCCAGAAACCGGGCGGATTCATCGAGAGACAGCAGCGCCAGGGTATTGTCGTACTCGTAAAGACCGGATTTGAAGATTCCCACCACCACGAAATGGCGGATCTTCGGAATCATCCCGAATGCGGAAGGGGTGCCGTTCGGGCTGATGATATCCACCGGATCCCCGACATCGATATTCAGGTGGTCGGCCAGATCTTCCCCCAGAATGATTCCGGGACGCTTTGCCCCAGCGGGACGCACAAGATCGTGCAACCGTCCCCGGACCATGTACCGCTGAAGTCGGGTCACCTTTTCTTCCTGGTCTGGCGACACCCCGCGCAGCACCGTTCCGGAGACGATCCTGTCGGCGGACAGCATGGCCTGTCCCATCACGAACGGAGCCACGTGAACCACTCCCGGAAACTTACGGACAATCGCCACAATGTCTTCGGGGTGAGAGAGAGGAACGCCTCTCCCGTCGGTCAGGACGATATGGGAGTTGATCCCCAGAATCTTGGAACGGAGTTTGTGCTGGAACCCGGTCATCACCGCAAGGGTGGCCATCAGGGCTGCCACACCGACGGTCACTCCGCTAATGGAGATGATCGTCTGGAGAGAGAGCGCGCGCGAACGCCTGTTTGCGCGAAGATAGCGGACGGCAATTTTCCATTCGAACCATCCCGGCATTATTCCGGTCTCATCTGCGGAAAGAAGAGAACGTCCCGGATGGAACTCTGGTTGGTCAAAAGCATGACAAGCCGGTCGATGCCGATTCCTTCTCCCGCCGTGGGAGGAAGACCGATTTCCAGGGCACGGATATAGTCGTAGTCGGGAGGAGGAGCCTCCAGATCGCCGGAGAGACGGGACTCCTGCTGGGCCAGGAAGCGCTTCAGCTGCTCGTCGGGATCGTTCAGCTCCATGAAGCCGTTGGCTATTTCCACGCCTGCGATAAAGAGCTCGAATCGGTCGGTGATCTCCGGATCCGATTTGGATGAGCGCGCAAGCGGAGAGATGGAGCGCGGGTACCCCGTGACAAATGTCGGCTGAATCAGCGTTTTCTCGATCGCTTCCTCGAAGAGGAAGTTCTGGAGATCGGATATGTAGGGCTTTCCCGCACGCCGGGGAGGCGGGGGAAGGGATTTTTCCGAAAGAATCTTCAGAAGGAGTGCTTCCTCACCAAGCTGGTGTCTCGTCAGGCGATAGGCCTCCCCGAGCGCGTCATAGTAGGAAATCCGCCGGTAAGGTCCACCGAAATTGAGTACGGCGTCTCCATAGGGAACCTGATCGGAACTATGCAGTTCCCTGGCCAGTTCCCCGAAGAGAGATTCTGTCAGGGACATCAGATCGTCGGGCGAATGGTACGCCATATAGAATTCCATCATCGTGAATTCCGGATTATGGCGGGGACTGAATCCTTCGTTGCGGAAATTCCTGTTGATTTCGTAAACCCGTTCGAATCCCCCCACCACCAGCCTCTTCAGGTAGAGTTCCGGTGCAATCCTGAGATAGAGATCGACTCCCAGCGCGTTGTGGTGTGTCACGAACGGACGGGCCAGCGCCCCGCCGGGCGAAGGATGCATCATGGGCGTCTCCACCTCCATGAATCCTTCCCGTTCCATGTATCGGCGGACAAGCCGGAGGATCCGGGCACGGCGGACAAATACGTCCCGCGCGTCGGGGTTCACGATCAGATCGATATACCGCTGCCGGTAGCGTTGTTCGATGTCGGTGAGTCCATGCCATTTTTCGGGGAGGGGATGGAGCGATTTTCCCAGAAAGATCACGGACGATGCTTCAAGGGTCGGTTCCCCCGTCTTGGTCAGGAAAAAACTTCCCTCGACCCCGACATGGTCTCCGATATCGAGCGCATCGGAAATCAGGGAATACGCTTCCGGAGCAAGCCTGTCCTGCCGGACATAGACCTGAAAACGTCCGGTGCTGTCCTGGATCGTGGCGAAAAACGCCTTGCCGAATCTTCGAAGCAGCAGGATTCTTCCGGCAATACGGGAATGAATGGGGGGATCCGGGAGGGGAGGGGAGAGGAAAGGGGCGATCCGGTTCCGGAGAGATTCGATCGGCTCCCGGTCCGGAAAAGGCTCTCCATAGGGATCCCGGCCGAGTTCGATCAGTCGGTCACGCTTTCCGCGCCGGACTAGCTCCTGTTCCGAAAGCTCCCCGGAACGGGAAAAATCATGTTCTTCTGGATGCACGCGGACTCTCTCGGATTGATAAAGATTTAAGGGGCCATCGAACGAATTTCCGAGGGTTTGAACACGCCCTTCTCGGTGATAATGGCAGTGATATATTCCGCAGGAGTGACGTCGAACGCGGGATTGTACACGGAAACGCCTTCGGGAGCGATCCGGATATCGGGCCCGATATGGGTGACTTCGTCGGGAGATCGCTCTTCGATGGGAATCCGGTCGCCGGACGACAGGGAAAAATCGATCGTGGAAAATGGGGCTGCCACATAAAAGGGGATCCCGTGAGCCCGTGACAGAACGGCAAGTCCGTAGGTCCCGATCTTGTTGGCGACATCCCCGTTTGAGGTGACCCGATCCGCTCCGACAATGACAGCGTCAATTTTCTTCTTCGCCATCAGCGAGGCGCCCATCCCGTCCGTGATCAGTGTCGTCGGAATCCCGTCCTCCATCAACTCATAGGCTGTAAGTCTCGCTCCCTGAAGATAGGGACGGGTCTCGTCGGCAAAGACCCGGATGATCTTCCCGGCTCCGACCGCCGCGCGAATCACTCCCAGAGCGGTTCCAAAGCCTCCCGTCGCAAGAGCCCCGGCATTGCAATGCGTCAGGACCGTACAGGTTTCGGGGAGAAGCCGCTGACCATGATCGCCCATTGCCATATTGAGCCGGACATCCTCTTCCTTGATGTGCTGGGCTTCCTGAAACAGAAGTTCTGTACCGGCCGGAAGAACGGAATCCGATTCCGGAAACCAGAGGGCCTTCATCCGGTTCAGTGCCCAGAAGAGGTTGACGGCGGTGGGTCTGGTCTCTCCCAGGATCCGGGAGACGCCTTCCATGTAATCGGAGTAGGGAATCCCTGCATCCGCCCGAAAAGACTGGGACCCGAGCGCAACCCCGAATGCGGCGGCGATTCCGATGGCGGGCGCTCCCCGTACGACCATGTCCCGGATGGAGGAAGCCATCTCGAGATGGTCGGAGCAAACGACAAATTCCGTTCGCAAGGGAAGAAGGCGCTGATCCAGCACATGAACTTCATGACGGTTTTCGGGTGTCCGCACCCATCTGACTGCATCGATCATGGCCGTGATTGTAAACGCTCCATTGCGGATGGGTCAAGACCGATGCACCGATCCTTAG
>DAIEST010000061.1 GCA_027346125.1 Leptospirillum sp.
GGAAAGAGATTTTCGCTCCCGAATGCCCGTATTATGATTCATCAGCCAATGGGTGGCGTTCAGGGCCAGGCGACTGAAATCGAGATTCATGCCCGGGAGATCCTGAAAATGCGGGAGCACCTCAACGGCATTCTTGCAAAACACACGCGGCAGCCCATCGATAAGGTGTCTCTGGATACGGACCGGGACTACTTTCTTTCGGCGGAAGATGCCAAGGCATATGGTCTGGTGGATTCGGTGATCTCCATCCATCGGGGTCCGGATGGAGCTCCACCAAAGGCATAGTGGTGCGTTTTTCAATCGTGAGGACGGGAGAACTCTAATGGCAGGTCGAGAGCGCAAGGATAAGGGTGATAATACGGTACGGTGCTCGTTTTGCGGAAAGACTCGCGAAGATGTCCGGCGCATGGTATCGGGACCAGGAGTCTTCATCTGTGACGAATGCGTGGAACAGTGTTCGTCGATTATTTCGGAAACGTGGGAAGACGAACGGGAACTCTCCGCGAGTCCGGCACTGAAACCGGCTGAAATCAACCGGATTCTCGATCAGTATGTCGTGGGTCAGGAGAAAGCCAAGAAGGTTCTTTCCGTCGCGGTCTACAACCATTACAAGCGGATCAATGCCAATCAGGTTTCCGACGATGTCGAACTGCAGAAGGGCAACATACTGGTCATTGGTCCGACCGGTACGGGCAAGACCTTGCTTGCCCAGACCCTTGCCCGGATTCTCGAGGTGCCGTTTGCGATTGCCGACGCGACGACTCTGACGGAAGCGGGGTATGTCGGGGAAGACGTAGAGAACATCATCCTGAAGCTTCTGCAGTCCGCAGATTACGATGTCGAAAAGGCCGAGCGCGGGATCGTCTATATTGACGAGATCGACAAGATCAGCCGGAAATCCGAGAACCCCTCGATTACCCGGGATGTCTCGGGGGAAGGGGTGCAGCAGGCACTCCTCAAGCTTGTCGAGGGAACCGTCGCCAATGTGCCGCCTCAGGGTGGCCGCAAACACCCCCACCAGGAATTCATTCAGGTGGATACGACGAATATTCTGTTCATTTGCGGTGGAGCGTTCATCGGTCTGGACAATATCGTCGGCCAGCGGATCTCCAGCAAGAACCTGGGATTCGGGGCGGAGATCCGGACTCCGGAGGACCGGAAACGGACTGGGGAGCTTCTGGGAAAGGTCCGTCCGGACGATTTGCTGAAATACGGATTGATCCCGGAATTTGTCGGTCGTTTCCCGGTGATGGCCGTTCTGGACGACCTCGACGAGGAAGCGTTCTACCGGATTCTGACTGAGCCCAAGAATGCGCTTGTCAAGCAGTTCGAGAAGCTGTTTTCTCTGGAGAAGGTTCGCCTTAAACTGACGGAAGGTGCATTGAAAGCCATTGCGCACAAGGCGTTTGTCCAGCGGACTGGCGCGAGGGGACTCCGGTCAATCCTCGAGGAAGTCATGCTGGACCTGATGTATGAAATTCCGTCGGTCCAGAATGTTCTGGAGGTTTTGGTGACTGAAGAGACGATCAATGAGCATCAGCCGCCTCGTGTGGTCCGGATGGACTCTCCGAAGAAAGAATCGGAGCCACCGCTTTCTGCCTGAAGCGGTCGGGATCAGGAGTGAGCCGCGGCAGGGTTCGGGGAAGGGATCTTGACGGCCTTGAAGAGGATCGGCTTGATTGTTTTTCCGTTGACGCCGAGTTGGGTGAGACGGATTCCGAATGAGTCCGGAAATCCCTGGATATGCGGGAAGGCAAGAATTCCTTCCCGCTCATAGCCTGGAAACAGCCGCGCTGCCGGCAGATAGGTCATCTTGACCTGTTTTCGCGTCTGGTTGATGCGGTTCATGGATGCGGGAGCCATTACGGTACCGAGAAGACCGGTTGTCAATGATTCGAGCAGTTCTTCCCGGTCAAAAGGGCGGTATACGTGCTTGTCCGGCATTTCCAGGAAGAAATCCATTGGCTGATAGTCCAGGTACTGCTTGCCGTTGTTTCTGATGTGGACCAGGATCGTTGTATAGTCTGCATCCAGTGTGGGGCTGAAGTAGGGAGTGTCCGGACGGATGAACTCGAGATGGATCGTCAGTCCGTTGAATGAGCGGGTTTCCGGTTCGAACCGGTATGTTGCCGATTCGTTTTTGAGACTCTTGAGATAAAACAGCCCCGCCAACCTACTGAAGGCCGAAATTCCCACCAAAGCCAGGATCAGTATTACCAGACCCCACTGCCCCCATTTTCGGGGGAGAGACAAGGACTTTTTTTCAGACATGGGCTCTCGTCACATGAACGTGGAACTGTTGATTTGCAGGGTTGTCACTTTAGGCCGGCATTGTATCATGGTTTTGAAAGGATGCGACATCAGGACTCTTTTTTTCCGGATCTGCCTTGTCTGTGTGCTGGTTTCTTCCGGATGCGCGCGGACGCCTGTTCATGTTCCACGTTTCTCGGGGACGGGGGTTTTTGACGGAATACTGGATCCCGACCATGTTTTGGTGGAAGGGGCAGTGTGGAGCCGATTCATTGGAGACCGTCTGGTGGATGCCTCAAAGAATCCGGATCTTCTCTACGGGGCCCGTCTGGAACAGAAAGTAGCCCGTTCTTCGGGGATCCTTCATCCTGTTCCCTGCCTGGACGTCCATTGTGCACTTGACCGTGCACGGCTTCTGGGCGCGCGCTTTCTGATCACTGCCTCTATTCGCAGGGTAGTCTCCGGACACGATCGATTGACGATGAACCTCTGGTCTGTGCAGCCATCCGCTAAGCTTTTTCAGACGATGAGTCGCGGGGTCACTCCGGACTGGAGAAACCCTCATGCCTTTGCATCCTTCCTCCAGAAGATCGCCTCCGATTTTCTTCAGCCCGGCGTGATTATGAATGGGGCACATGGGCTGGGTCCGGAAAAGGACCCCGGACGTTCGCTGGAACGATACCTGGACAAGGGGCAAGTGGATCAGGCCTTGAGGTTGGGGCAACAATTGGCAAGCTCTTCAGTGCTGGGGGGAAAGAGCGCCTTTTTCAACCTTGAATACCTGAGAACGCTGCGGGCGGCGGGAAGGATATCTCTGGCAAGGAAACTGGTCGCCGTTGTCATGGATCACGGATCTGTCAACGGAGATTTTGTTCTGGAAGCCGCAAATATGGAAAAGCTGGAAGGGCATCCGGAAAAGGTCAGAGATCTTTATTACCAGGGATTGCTCCGTCTTCCGGACGATGGACATCTTTGGTCGGAAGTCATGGAAGACCGGCTCTGGAAGGGGCATCCTCGACAGGCGCTGTTCCTGGTCAGACGCTATCGCCGGAAGCATCCGGGGAAGCTCGGTGACAGGATGGCCGGTGTCATTTATGCGGCCTATGTCATGAGCGGTCAGTCGGAAAAAGCGGATCGCTGGTGGCAAAACGAGTTTGTGTCGATGCATCGGCGCCGTACGCTTCTGGTCCGCCATGCCTGGTTGTATCGGGCAGCAGAACAAGGTCGTCTGCGGGTGGTGCGCAAGAAAGCCCAGTCATGGATCTCTCAGGGTTTTGCCAGTGAGCCTATCTACCATGATTTGATGGTTGCCCTTGGCGGTATGGGGGAACCGATCGAAGAAGTAGAGGCCGGACGGCAAGCCATTCATGATGGGTATGCTTCTGCGTGGATACGGAAACAGGTCAAAGCCCTTGAGTCAAAGGGGTATTAGTGTTGTTATCCGGTCTCAATATACCGAATTCCCTGACTCTTCTCAGAATTCTCCTGACTCCGCTGTTTGTAGGGATTGTTTTGTACAATCATTACAGGCTGGCATTCTGGACATTCGTGGCCGGTGGAGTTTCCGATGCTCTGGACGGGGCGATCGCCAGGCTTTTGAACCAGAGAACCTCCATGGGAACCCTTCTGGATCCGATTGCGGACAAAATTTTTCTCTCTTCGGCCGTTACGGTTGTTGCAATCATGGGAATGGTTCCGGCCTGGATCGCGATTGCCCTTGTCAGTCGGGATATCATCGTGATTTCGGGTGTTGTTCTGCTGAAATGGGTGGATACGCCCATTCCCATCCGGCCGCATCTCTGGGGAAAGCTGACAACGCTATCCGAAATCTTTTATCTGTTTCTCGTATTGTTGCGCCAGTCCGGATATGCCCATCCAGGGCGACTGGATCTGGTCGGCGTCCTGACCGTTTTACTGGCTGTCGTGTCGGGTGTTTTCTATGTTGTGCAAGGATTGAGCTGGTTTCAAAAATATAAGAGTTGAAAGGGCCCTTCTCATGGGACAGGGATTGATCATCAAGGAAGTTCTCCCCGGTTCTCTGGCGGATGAAGCCGGAATCAGGACGGGGCAGCGGATTGTCTCCATCAACGGAAACAAGCTGCTGGATCTGATTGATTTGGAGTTTTACCAGGCGGATGGCGATATTGTCGTTATGCTGGAATGCGATCAGGACGGGATCTTTGAGATAGACTTTGAAAAAGATCCGGATGAACGGCTCGGGATCGTGCTCGATCCGCCTCCTATCCGACGTTGTCCGAACGACTGCGATTTCTGTTTTGTGGATCAGATGCCTCCCGGTCAACGGCAGTCCCTCTATATCCGCGATGAAGACTATCGATACAGTTTCATGTATGGGAATTTCATCACGCTGACAAATCTGTCCGAACGGGATTATCAGCGGATTCTCTCGCAGAGGCTTTCCCCTCTCTACATTTCGGTTCACGCAACAGATCCGGCGGTACGCAAGAGGCTTCTGCGCAACGAACGGGCTCCCGACATCCTTGACCGGATCGATCACCTCGTGAATGGGGGGATCCGGCTTCAAACCCAGATCGTTGTGACGCCCGGCATTAATGACGGAGAGGTTCTGGACCGATCGGTAAAAGAGTTGTCAGCGCGTTACCCGGGTGTGTCGTCGCTTGCGATTGTTCCGGTCGGATTGACCCAGCATCGTTCCAATCTTCCCTCCATTGATCTGATCGGACCGGATTTCGCCCGGAAGATGCTGGGGGTGATCGAGCGTTATCAAAGGCCATTTATCGAGAAATGGGATGACCCGTTTGTCTATCCGGCCGATGAATGGTACGTCATTGCGGGCAAGTCGTTTCCTGCCCTCAAGCGGTATGGCTCTCTTCCCCAGCTCGGAAATGGCGTAGGGATGGTTTCCCTGTTCCAGACACAATGGAGGCAGAAACTGTCCCGAAACCGTCAGGACTTGTTGTCCCTGCGAGGAATGGACACGGCGGACGCTCCTCCTTGCCTGGCTCTTGTAACCGGGACGGCATTCAAGCCTTATCTTGTGAAACTTGTCGCCCTGCTGGAAGAGAAGTTTCCTGGCTGGGGGGGAGGAATCAGGGTCGTTCCGGTTGAGAACCGTTTGTTCGGTTCTTCTGTGACTGTTGCGGGACTTCTGGGAGGGGGCGATATCCTGTCGGCCATCCAGAACGAGTCCTTGCCCTACGGTTCATGGGTTCTTATTCCGGATGTTGCCGTTCGGGCAGACTCCGATGTCTTGATTGATGATCATTCCATTTCTTCTCTTTCTCAGGCAACGGGTTATCCTGTTTTCCAGGTTCCCTCCGAAGCTTCGGGTTTCTGGGACTGGCTATTGGAAAATCTGCCGTCCGCAGAGCATTCTTCCGCCAGCGTGAAGGCAGCAGCCAGGTGAATCACCTGCTCCTGGAAACGCCAGCCAAGGTAAACCTGTTTTTGCGCATACAGGGCAAACGTCCGGACGGATATCATGAACTTCTGACGGAAATGGTCATGATTTCCCTGACCGACCGTCTGGAAGTCCGGAAAAATACCGGATCGGAAGGGGACAGTCTGAGCCTTTCGGGAAGGCCTGTTGACGGTGATCTGTCCGATAATCTTGTCCTTCGGGCTGTCCGTCTCTTCCGGAGCGCCGTTTCGTCCGGAAGAGCCCTTGAAGGAGACGCGCCATCGTCTTTCCACATCAATCTCGAGAAGAGAATTCCTGTCGGTGCCGGGTTGGGTGGAGGGTCATCCAACGCTGCCGGAACTTTGTGGGCAATCAATCAGCTTGAGGGTTCCCCTCTGTCGCCAGGGACTCTCATGGAACTTGCCGGGAGCCTGGGAAGCGATGTCCCTTTTTTCCTGGGGACGGCTCATGCAGTCGGGTCGGGTCGGGGCGAACGGCTCCATCCGCTGCCTCCGTTTCCGGTTCGGACCATCCTGCTGTGGAATCCGGGAATCACGCTTCAGACTGCGGAAGTCTATCGTCGACTGGAAGCCCCATTATCGAATTCATTGACAGATTCGGAAACTACCCATAGAATTAATAGTCTTTTGTCAAAAGACGAACGTCAGAACGATCTTGAGCCGGTTGCGGTGGCTTTGCACCCGGTTGTGGGTGTTGCGAAGAAGTTGCTCGGGTCTGCTGGTGCGAGTGAGACATTGATGAGCGGGTCGGGGCCGAGCGTGTTTTCTTTTTTTAGCGAACGCGCTGAAGCCGAACGGGCCAGAACAACGATTCTGGAGCGTCTTGGCGGATGGGCAGGGGTTTTCGAAACCTTGCAGTCATCTCCGATCAGACATCGGGTCTCAGCGGAAAACAGGTAACTGGGGCGTCGACAAGCGGCAAGTCACGAGATTTTGGATCTCGCATTCCCAGGTTCGAATCCTGGCGCCCCAGCCAAACGAATGAGCGCCAGTCCCTCGGGACGGCTGAGTCTGCATGGAGTGTCCTGGTGCGTCCTGTCAAGATTTTTTCGGGTAATGCCAATATCCCGGTGGCACTTGAGATATCCCGGTATCTGGGTGTCAACCTTGGAGAGGCGACTGTTTCCTCTTTTTCTGACGGAGAAATCCGGGTCCGGATCGATGAAAATGTTCGTGGAAGTGATGTTTTTGTCATTCAGTCCCTTTCTGACCCCGTCAACAACAACCTGATGGAACTGCTTGTGATGCTGGACGCACTCAAGCGAGCTTCGGCCAAGCGGATTACGGCGGTCTTGCCTTATTATGCCTATGCCCGACAGGATCGGAAGGACCAGCCAAGGGTTCCGATCACGGCAAAACTCGTCGCAGATCTGATCACGACAGCCGGTGCAACGAGGGTTCTGACGCTTGATCTTCATACAGGCCAGCTTCAGGGATTTTTTAATATCCCTGTCGATCATCTGCATGGGACGCCCATCCTGATCGAGCCTCTTCGCAAGCTTGCGGATGAAAAACTCGTGATGCTCTCGCCGGATGCTGGCGGAGTTGAGCGAACAAGGGCTTTTGCCAAACGGCTGCAAGCCCCTCTTGCGATCATTGACAAGAGAAGGGAAGGGCCCAATCAGTCCCAGGTGATGAATATCATCGGAGATGTGATTGGCCGAACCGCTGTGATTCTGGATGATATGATCGATACCGCAGGAACGATCACGCAGGGTGCTGCGGCTGCAATTGACGCTGGTGCCAGGAGGGTTGTCGCCGTGGCCACCCATGCGGTCCTTTCCGGGCCTGCTCTCGACCGTCTGAACAAGTCTGTTCTTGATGAAATTATTGTGACGAATTCCATCCCGTTGCGGGGGAAGGATGAGATCTGTCGGAAGATCCGGGTCCATTCGGTAGCGCCTCTTCTTGGGGAAGCGATCAAGAGGATTCATGAAGAGGAATCTGTTAGTTCATTGTTCATCTAGCCTTTTTCCTGTTGGAAAAGCTTGGAGGGAGTTCTGATGCAAAATGTTGAGATCAAGGCGGAATATCGGGCCAATAATGGAAAGGGCGTTGCCCGTACGTTGCGGAGGGCTGGACAGATTCCGGCTGTTCTCTATTCGAAGGGACAGTCGACGTCCCTGTCCCTTCAGCTCAGTCATGTCCAGAAGATTTTTCACACGCATGCCGGCAGCCATTCGATTTTCCAGCTTGAGGTCTCTGGTCGTCCTGAGGGCTCAGCCACTGCAATGGCGTTGATCCGCGCGGTCCAGCGGGACCCTATTACCGGTCGTATCATGCATCTGGATTTTTTTGAGCTCTCTGAAAAAGATCTTGTCAAGAACAGGGTTCCTGTCGAAATCGTTGGAGAGATGCCTGTTGGGGTGAAGCTTGGTGGTGTTCTGGAACATAATGTCCGTGAGCTGATGGTGGAATGTCTCCCTTCAGTCATGCCGGATCATCTTAAGCTGGATGCATCGGGTCTTGGAATCAATGCGACGTTTTATGTCCGGGACCTGACCCCTATTCCGGGTCTCCAGATTCTGGAGAGTCCGGATACGGTTCTGGTTCACATTCTTCCCCCGAGGACAGAGGCCGCACCGGCAGCTGAGCCGGTTCAGGAACCAGCCAAGAAGTAGTAGGAGTACCTTTCCTGGGTATGGGGTTGCGCGCGATCGTAGGACTGGGAAACCCGGGCATCGGATACGAGAAAACCCGGCACAATGCCGGGAAGATCTTTCTGGACTATCTGTCGGATCGTCTCGGGATCCCTCTTTGCCACCAGAAGAACATTGTTCAATGGGGGGAAGGAGAATGGAAGGGGGATCGTCTCCTCCTGGTTTTTCCGTTGACCTATATGAATCTGGCGGGTGATGTCGTGCCGTGGCTCAGGATGAAGGGGGTCTCCCTTCCCGGAGAGTTACTGGTGCTTTCTGATGATCTCGATTTGCCTCTGGGGTCTTTGCGGTTCCGCCAGAAAGGCCGCTCCGGCGGGCAGAAAGGCATGGAGTCGCTGATTTCCCGTGTCGGTTCGGATCGGATCGCGCGGATCCGGATCGGGATTGGTCGCCCGGTTCCCGGACAGAATGTTTCCGATTATGTTCTGGGTGTTCTTCATCGGGAGGAACGGGCAATTCTCGAAACGATTCATGCCTCTTTTTTCTCCATGTTTGAACAATGGTTCGACAGGGGGTATGACACAGTAGGGACCGGGGAGCGGTCCTAGCAGGGAAATTTCTTGGGATTCCAGTGTGGTATTGTAGGATTGCCCAATGTTGGTAAATCCACCCTTTTCAATGCGTTGACTTCGGGAAACGCCCAGGTTGCAAACTTTCCGTTTTGCACAATTGATCCGCATGTGGGGGTGGTACCGGTTCCCGATAGCCGGCTTGAACGGCTGACGGAGCTGTATCGTCCGAAGAAAACGACTCCGACCTTTATCGAGGTTGTGGATATTGCCGGACTGGTGAGGGGGGCGAGCGAAGGAGAAGGTCTCGGAAACCAGTTCCTGGGACATATTCGTAGCGTTGATGCAATCATTCAGGTTGTTCGCGTTTTTGAAGACTCGGACATCGTTCATGTGCATGGCAAGGTGGACCCCGTTTCAGATCTCGAAATCATCGAGACCGAGCTTATTCTTGCGGATTTGAATACATTGACCGGGCGTTTGCTGAAGACAGAGAAGTCCCTGAAGGCAGGGGGAGCGAAGGATGCCCTGCTCCAGCGAGAAACATTGGAGCAGTTGAAATCTCACCTTGAAAAAGGGTTCCCGGCCAGGCTGCTGCCCTGTTCGCCTGAGACGCTGGCTTTCAGGTCGTCTCTTGGGCTCCTGACACAAAAGCCCGTCCTGTATGTAGCAAACGTGTCAGAGGATGCTTCGGATTTGTCCTCTGACACATTCGCCCGTCTCAAGGATGCGGTGAAGGCAAGAAATGGGGAACTGCTTTCCGTCTCGGCCAGGATTGAATCAGAAATTGCCGTGCTCCCTGTATCAGAGCGCAAGATTTTTCTGGATGAGCTGGGGATGCTGGAGTCCGGGCTTGAGCGGCTGGCCAGAATGGGATACAAGATATTGGATCTGGTCACGTTCCTGACGGCAGGAGAAGACGAGGTCCGGGCCTGGACGGTGACACAGGGAACGCTGGCACCTCAGGCGGCCGGGAAAATCCATTCTGATATCGAACGGGGATTTATCCGGGCTGAAGTGATGAAATTCGATGATCTTGACCGACTTGGTTCAGAAAAGCTTGTCAAGGAAAAGGGGCTTCTCCGTTTGGAAGGAAAAGAGTATACCATTCAGGACGGGGACGTCGTGTACTTCCGGTTTCACGTATAACGGGCGATTGCCCGGAGAAAGGTGTCCAATGGCATTTTATGAGTGTGTGTTGCTGATCAAATCCCAATTGACGGAAGAGGAAGTTTCATCGGTTCTGGAACGATTCCAGGGGCTTGTGACCTCAAAAGAGGGAGTTGTTCATCACATCCAGAAGATGGGAAAGCGTCGGCTTTCTTATGAGCTGAAGAAAGAGCGTCGGGCCGATTACGCCATCTTTTATGTCGAAATGAAGAGCACGACGGACATTGCGGAATTCGACCGTCAGGCCAGACTTGATGAGCGTGTGATCAAAAGCATGGTTGTGAGGCGTGAAAAGCTTCTTCTCCCGTCGACGGATCCGTCGACGTCATCGTCTGAGGAGCGAGGGGAATCATCCACAAAGACTGTTTCTGAAGGGGAAGCCGTTTGAGCAATTACAACAAGGTCATTCTCATGGGAAACCTGACCCGGGACCCGGAGATTCGATTTACGCGGGACGGTGCCCCGGTCGCCTCGTTTACCCTTGCGATCAATAATCGGTACCGCCAGGATACAGAAACAAAAGATGACGTCTCTTTTGTAGATATTGTGGCTTTTGGAAAACAGGCTGACCTGGTCAAGAATTATCTTGAAAAAGGCGCTCCTGTTCTGGTTGAGGGTCGCCTCCAGCAGAGACGCTGGGAACAAGAGGGCCAGAAGCGAAGCAAGATCGAAGTCGTTGCCCAGGGAGTCACGTTTGTTGGTTCTGCCCGGAGGGGGTCTTCTTCCGGCGGAGGAGCCATGCCGGAAGAAGAGTCTGGTTTTCAGGGATTTCCCTCAGACTCCGGTTCTGAAGGAGATATACCGTTTTGATGGGGTTCTAAGCAGTCTTTAGAATCAGGACTTACAGAATTTATTGAGAGGAAGTTGCTGATGAGTGCACCTGCCCGTTCGTTTCAAAGGAAAAAAGTTTGCCGGTTCTGTACTGAAAAACTGGCGATCGACTATAAGGATATTAATACCTTGAAAGGGTTTTTGACAGAAAGAGGAAAGATCATCCCCCGGCGTCTTTCGGGGAATTGTGCACGCCATCAAAGAGGACTGGCCTCCGCAATCAAGCAAGGGCGGAATGTCGCTTTCTTTGCTTTTTCTGAGGAAAAGTAGATCTGAAGACCCGGTTCCCGTTCGGAGCCTTGCTCCTGTCCATCTCAACATCCTCGGCTCTTTTTGTGGGAGTGTTCGTCTTTCCACGGGTAGGGCTGTTCATGGCGCTGTTTTCCGGAGTGCCGCTTGCCTTGGCACAGGTCGCCTATCATCGTTATCAATTGGGACTTGGGGCAATGGTTCTGTCTGGACTCGTAGTCGAAATCATTTCCCATAGTCCTGTCGGGCTGCTTTTTTATCTGGCATGGTCGGGATTGGCGGGGGTTCTTGCCGGAGAATTGATCCGGCGTCACCGGAAGTTTTCTTACTCCATTGCGGCGGTTTCCCTCCAGATCACTGCATTCTCTTCTTTTATCCTGAGTTTTTTCTATCTCCGGACCGGGGGGAAAATCCTGGTTGATGTGAAAAAAGGACTTTATCAGACCTTTGATCAGGTGTTTCATCTTTACCTTCAGAATTCCCCTGCTACACTTTCATTGTCGGACCAGAAGCTGATCCAGCAGATGGAGCCAGGGCTTTTTCTCTCTTTTCTTTCTGTTTTGCCGGGAATGCTGCTGGCAACAATATTTCTGACGTCTCTTGTCTTGGTCGGGATGGTTGAAGGGATCCTTTCGAATAAGCTTCCTTTGGCATCGAGCCGTGGTATTGAAAAG
>DAIEST010000064.1 GCA_027346125.1 Leptospirillum sp.
GATGCCACCCCGATGGAACCCCGATGCCACCCCGATGGAACCTCGATGCCATTGGGGTTCCATCGGAATTCACGAAGATCAGGAGTGGGTATCGATAGGCAATGGGGTGGGTATCGATTGGGTATCCTTAGGCTATGCATTGGGTATCGATACCCTATCGATAGGCAATGCGAATCTTTATTTCACATCGGGATCGGCAATCCCTCCAGGGCCAAGAGGCGGGAGAGTTCTGCAGCGGTTTTCACCCCAAGAACTTTCACGGCTTTCTCCTGGGGAATCTCGCCCTGTATGTAGCTTTCCAGTATCCCCCGTCGCCAGCGTAACCCCTGCCCGAGAATTCTCACGAGCATGCCGTTCAGGGTTTTTCCTTCGATCTGTGCCATCGCGCGGATCGTGTCCAGGTCCTCCTTCTCGATCCGGAGGATGGTCGAATCGATCCCTTCCTCTTTCAGTTTCTTCCGGTACTGCGAGGCATTTCTGCGCCGTTTTTCCAGGAATTTCCGGCCCTGTTCGGCCAGTTTGTGAAGCTCGTCTTCGGAGGTTGGATGATCCGGCATGAGAGTTCTCCCAGAAGAAAATAGTTGATAATGCACCTTGATAATGATATAGTGTAGGACATCGGACGGAAGGCGTCAATGTCCTGATCATAACGAGGAAGCCAGGAGGGAGTCGATGATCGGATTCCGGATCCAGAAAACGCGATTCGAAAAAACCGGGTTTTCCTGTACGAGCATGAAGGAGAGAAAACCTGCCATTGTGTCCGCGCCGGAAGAGGACGCCGAACCCGACGAACCCCTTCCGGAGGGGCCACCTGTGGTCGAAATCTCGGCTCCTTTCTCCCATCGCCTTCCGGTCGATCCGTCGACGTTGAGAGGGGCGATTGCGGGATGCAAGGAAAAACTGAACCCCAAAAAAGAGGAAAACCGGAAACGGTGGCTGGAACTGGCGGAAAAGGTGCTCCAAAACGAGACGGTCCGGCTCGCTCTCCCGCCGACTTCTGAGGAAATGGAGCGATTGGCCGGCAAATACCCCCACCTGACGAACGCTGTCCGGATCGTCCGGGATTTTCTCGACATCTCCCGGCTGGCGGAGAGTCCGGCTTCCCTGCCTCCACTTCTCCTGGCCGGCCCTCCGGGGGCGGGGAAAACGGCCTTCGCCCTCGATCTGGCAAAAGTCCTGGGTGTTCCTTCCCGTCTTGTAAATGCGGCCAGTCTGACCCATTCGTTCATTCTGGGGGGAAGCGACGCATCGTGGAGTTCGTCGAAGGAAGGGATGATCCTGAGTGTCCTCCTGGAAGGGACCGGCAATCCGATCCTGGTGCTCGACGAGATCGACAAGGCGGGAAGAAGTCTGTCCGGCTCGTCCCATTCCGGCACGATCGAGGACTTTCTGCTGAACGTGCTGGAGCCGGTGACGGCCCGGAAGTATGCGGACGAATTCCTGTCGGTGGCCCACCCGGTGGACGCATCGAAGGTCCAGTGGGTCTTCACCGCCAACGATCGGACAGGCCTGTCGAAACCGCTCCTGTCCCGGGTGACGGTGGTATCCGTCCGGGAGCCGACCTTAGAAGAGCTGCGGGAGGTGATCCTTCCGTCTCTCTACCGGGACATCCTCGAAGAATACGGGTTGTCCGGGAAAGCTCCGGAGATCCTTCCGGAAGCGGCGGTCGAGACGCTGTCCGGCTCGCCCCGGGAGGCCCGGAAGCGGATTCTCCGGCTTCTGGCCGGCTACGCCCGGGACGGAAAGTTCGAGGCGCCGGAAGAGGCGACGCCCGAAACGGAAAAACGGATCGGATTCTGCGCGGGAGGCGAACGATGAATGCCAAGCCCCTGTCCCTGTATTTCGCCCGGTCGACCACCCGGACGATCCTTCACCTTCCGGATCTGTCGAGACTGACGGCCCGGTTGTTCAGCATCCGGAAGGAACGCCGGACGATCCGGATCTATATGACGCTGTGCGACGAAGACACCGCCACGCACATCCCGCTCGCCTCCTACGCGTCCATGGAGGATGCCCTGGCGGACATGGAGGACCTGATGCAGGCCATGTCCAAAGAGGACGAGTATGCAAAAATTGGGTGACGGGATCCTCACGTGAGGATCCCGCATGAGAAGAGAAGAGAGGAAAAAGTAAGGGCGATCCCTCAAAATCCGTTTGTGTGCATTTTCTGCACACAGTTCTTCGGGGCGCTTTGACCGGAAGGCCTCCGGACCAGGAGACATCATGAAAATCCAGTACGCGTCCGATCTTCATCTTGAATTCGGTTCCCGTCCCTTCCAAAAGGCGGATATCCGAGGGGATGTCCTTGTTCTGGCAGGGGACATCGCCGGGAAACCCCGGAAACTGACCCAGTATCTTCACTCCCTGGCTGGAACAATCCCGATCTTGTATGTGATGGGAAACCACGAGTTCTACGGCCATGATTTTGCGCGGGATCTCGGGACCTATCAGAAGGCGGTCAAAACGCCCACCGGCGGCGTCCATTTCCTCGAGAACCGGTCCTTCGAAATCGGCGGAATCCGCTTTCTGGGATGCACCCTCTGGACCGACTTCTTTGACGGCATGCAGGGAAAAGCGGCCGAACGGGGAATGACCGACTTCCATGTCATCACCCTGGAGGGCGACAAGCTCCGCTGGACCGATGTGG
>DAIEST010000095.1 GCA_027346125.1 Leptospirillum sp.
GTCAACTTCACGACGGCGTTGGCCAACGGTTCCAGCACCTATTTTGAAGTCGAAGCCGCTCCGTCCGCGTTCGGAAACGGTGGAACGATCGGTGGTACCCCCGAGCCTTCCACGCTGATTCTTCTGGGAACGGGTCTTCTGTTCTGGGGAATGATGAACCGGAAGAAACTCGGTCTTGGTCGTGCTTGATTCGTAAATCGTCATTCGAAGGACCATAGGTTCCGGTCCGGACACTTTCTGAAGAAACGACAGAGGGCCCAGGGAATTCCTGGGCCCTTTCTGTTTTTCGGGTTTTCCCTGGCCGATGAACGGGTATTCCGGTTGATGGATATGCCCCGTTGAACTGGAATGCCTCTCCTCCCGCCCACATCGATCCAGACAGTTCAGATCCCCGTTCCTTCCACCCTATCATTGAGGATTCCGGAGATACATTGCATAGGATGCCAGGATGAGCCTGCAACTGCGTCCCTCGCTACTCTTTAATAGAGGAGACCGGTCATTCTCTCCTGGTGGGAATTGAAGCCGAATGCATGTCGGCTCTTGTCCGCCTGGAACGGACCGGAAATCTCTCCACCGGTGGGCTCACAATGGCATTGAAGCGGATCCGGGATGTTCGGTCTGCATGGCAGGAGGTCCAACAGCCGACAGATCGGGAGACTGCGACCCCATTTTCTGCGGGTTCACAACCCCAGGGCAGATGACTCCCTCCAACTGGACTCAGCTTTCTCCGCTCGCGAAGGGAGAGCGACTTCACCCGTTTTGTCTGCCTCGACGACAGGCTTGTTCTTGCCGCCCAACGGGAAGGATTCAATGTGATTTCTTGAAGAATCCGTGAATCCCCCTCTGGAGGGTTGAACAGGTTTTCTCGTTCCGGGATGGAATTTCCCCGGAGAACGCAGGGGCGCTATACCCTGCCGAGCAAATCCCCTTCACCTTTCCTGTGCCTGCTGGAATCTTCAGTGCCAACCGTTCTAGTCGTTCAGCACTTCCGACTCTTTGGAAGGATTCTGTGCCAGTGCCGAAAAAAAGACGTTCCGTTCCAGAAGCTCCCGGTAGGTTCCCTGATCGGAGACAGATCCACTATCCATGACGATGATCGTGTCGCACTCCCGGACAGTGGTGAGCCGGTGGGCCACCATGATGATGGTTTTCTGGTGAGAGAGCGTGTTCAGGGCTTCCATGATCACGTTCTCGGTAATGTTGTCGAGTGCGCTGGTGGCTTCGTCGAGTACGAGAACGGATGGTTCGTGGTAGAGCGCCCGGGCGATTCCGATCCGTTGACGCTGTCCTCCGGACAGCCGGACTCCTCTTTCCCCGATTTCTGTGTCGTAGCCGTCGGGAAGATCGTTTGTGACGAAATCGTGAAGATTGGCCATCCGTGCGGCCATGATGACTTTCTCCCGGTCGATCAGGTCCTCCGGAATGCCGAAGGCGATATTCCGGAGGACCGTGTCGTCCATCAGCATGATCTGCTGGGGAACGTATCCGATGTTGGCCTGCCATTCCCGGATATTCTCCTTCGTGACCGGAACCCCGTCGATCAGGAGACGTCCCGAAGAAGGGGAAAGAAGACCCAAAAGAATGTCGAGAGTGGTGGTTTTCCCCGAACCGGTGGATCCTACGATTCCGATCGATGTATTGGATGAGATCGTAAGAGAGAGTCCATTGAGAACGGCTTCTTCCCGGTTGGGGTAGTGGAAGACGATTTTTTCCAGGGTGATTTCCCGGGAAAAGGGAAGGGGACGATGAACCGGAGCCGGGACGGAAATCTTCGCGGTTCTGGGGTCCGCCCGCAGACTGGAAAGATCGGACGCAATGCGGTCGACGGCCGAGATGTTGAACCGGATGGCGGTCAGATTTCCAAAAATCGCCTGGAGAGCCGGCATCAGCCGGTAGCCGGCCAGGGCGTAGAGAGAGATGAGCGGAAGAGCCTTTGCCAGGGTTCCTCCTGCGCTCAGAAGATAGATCACGATCAGGATGATCCCTCCGAAGGCCAGGGTTTCCAGAGCGTACCGGGGGAGGAGGGAGATCATCTGGCTCCGCGCCTGGTAGAGGGAGTATCGTTCGACCGGCTTCCGGAACCGGTCGAAGAATTCTTCTTCCCGTCCCAGGATTTTGATGTCCTTGATGGATCCGAACGTTTCGTATGCAACCTGGGTCCGCCTTGCGTTTTCCCGGGAAATCTCTTTTCCGGTGGTGCCCAGGGTTTTCCGGACTAGGAGAAAGATGGTCAGATAGGCTCCGCCCAGCACGATTCCGGAAACCAGGGCCAGGATCGGGTTCATCCAGACCAGAAGGGCCAGAATGGAAAAAGCGATGACGCTTCTCGAAAAGATCGTGAGAAGCGGGATGAGGATTCCGTTGACGATCCGGCCGACCTCGAACAGGATATTCTGGATCAGTTCGGACGTATTCCGGTTCAGGAAAAAGACAAACGGGTGGTTGAGATAGGCCGAGAACATCATCTGGGACAGATCCCGACCGGTCTGGAAGGAAAATCGGAGAATGCTCCAGATGGTAAGC
>DAIEST010000103.1 GCA_027346125.1 Leptospirillum sp.
CGATGCCACCGGTCTCGGTTGGGTCTATGAATATGCTCTGACCGATCCCACCAACAAGGAGGATTTGTCCAGTCTCCGGGCTCTTCAGGACTGGTTTTTGAAATTCGAACTCCAGAGCATTCCCGGCGTGGCGGAGGTCGCCTCCGTCGGCGGGATGGTCAAGGAATATCAGGTCGAAGTGGACCCCCGAAAACTCCTGGCTTACCGGATACCTCTCTCCCGGGTGGAGCGGGCGATCCGCTCCGCGAACGGCGACGTCGGAGGATCGGTCGTAGATATGGGGGAAGCACAGTACATGGTCCGGACCAGAGGATACATTCATTCTTTGGCGGACATCCGGAACACCCCCCTCGCAACCGGTCCGGAAGGGGATCCCGTTCGTCTGTCCGACGTGGCTTCCGTCCATCTCGGACCGGAACTCCGGCAGGGGATCGCCGAACTTGACGGCAAAGGAGAAGTGGCGGGGGGAATTGTGATCACCCGGGGAGGCACCAATACACTGGATATCATCCGAGCCGTCAAAAGGAAGGTCCGGGAACTTTCCCCGATGCTGCCGCCGGGAGTGCAGGTGGTGACGACCTACGACCGGACCCGGCTGATCCTGAAGAGCATCCGGAACCTTCTGGAAAAACTCCTGGAAGAATCCCTCGCGGTTTCTCTCGTCTGCCTCCTCTTTCTCTCGCGACTGCGCTCCTCTCTGGTGGCCATCCTGACCCTTCCTGTCGGCATCTTTGCCGCCTTCGCCGTCATGGCGCGCCAGGGTCTGACCACCAATATCATGTCCCTCGGCGGAATCGCCGTCTCGATCGGGGTCATGGTGGACGCGGCGATCGTCATGATCGAAAACATGCACAAGCACCGTGAGAAGGCGCAGAAAGGAGAAAGTCCGTGGAAAACCGCTCTCGCCTCTGCGAAGGAAGTCGGTCCGCCCCTCTTCTTGTCGCTCCTGGTGATCACGGTCTCTTTCCTTCCGATCTTCGCCCTTCAGGAACAGGAAGGCCGTCTCTTCAAACCTCTGGCCTTCACAAAAACGTGGTCTATCGCCATTTCCGCCGGACTGTCGATCACCCTGGTGCCCGTCCTGATGGGTTTTCTGATCCGCGGCAAGATTTCTCCGGAACAGAACAACCCCGTCAACCGTTTTCTGGTCTTCCTCTACCGTCCGGTCATCGGATGGGTGCTGGACCACCGGAAGCTCACGATCGCTCTGGCCGCCGGATTCCTGCTCACGGCGGCGATCCCCCTCTCCCGGCTGGGAACGGAATTCATGCCGCCCCTCTACGAAGGAGACCTGCTGTACATGCCGACAATGACTCCCGGCCTTTCCGTGGGTGAATCGGCCCACCTCCTCCAGATCACCGACCGGCTCATTCGCACCGTTCCGGAAGTGAAAAGGGTATTCGGACAATCGGGACGGGCGGAAACCGCGACCGATTCGGCCCATTTCACGATGTTCGACACGGTCGTCCGGCTTGAACCGAGAAGCCAGTGGCCCTCCGGCATGACCATGTCCCGCCTCCGGGAAAAGCTCGATAACGTCGTACGGTTGCCGGGAGTGTCCAACATCTGGACCATGCCGATCATCAACCGGGTGAACATGCTGTCGACCGGCATCAAGTCCCCTCTGGGACTCAAGGTGACAGCCCCTTCGCTCCAGACGATCGACCGTCTCGACCGGAAAATCCGAAACATCCTCAAGACGCTCCCGGAAACCGCTTCGGTCTATGCCGACCGGCTTACGGGAGGACGGTACATTTCTGTCGATGTGCACCGCTTCAGTGCCGCTCGTTATGGCTTGAACATCGAGGACGTCAACCGCATGGTGGAGACCGCCATCGGCGGGGAGACCCTGACGACGGTCGTCCAGGGCCGCGAACGTTTTCCCGTGAATCTCCGCTATCCCGAATATGAAAGGGGCTCGCTGGAAGCGATCGGATCCCTTCCGGTCCCCACCCCGGAAGGGGGTCAGGTCCCACTCTCCCGTCTCGCCTCCGTGACGATCGAAGACGGCCCCACCATGATCAAGACCGAAAACGCGCGTCTGACCGGCTGGATCTATATCGATATCAAGGGAGGGGACCTGGGGGGCTACGTCGACCAGGCCAGGAAAGCGATCGCCCGTTCCGTAAAGCTTCCTCCGGGAACCACCCTGACCTGGTCGGGCCAATACCAGTCGATCGAGAGGGCCCGAAAAAGGCTGGCCCTCGTTCTTCCCCTCACTCTTCTCATTATTGTCGCCCTCCTCTACGTCCATTTCCGCAATCTTGCCAAAGCCGGCATCGTCCTTCTCTCCCTGCCGTTCGCGCTTCTTGGAAGCCTCTGGTATCTTTACGCCCTTCATTATCGGCTTTCGGTGGCGGTTGTCACGGGAATGATCGCCCTGGCCGGCATCGCCGTCGAGTTCGCCATCGTGATGATCCTGTATCTCGACCGTTCCGTCGAACACCGGAAGAACACGGGACGCCTGTCGACCCCGGGGGATCTCGACCTTGCTATCGTCGAAGGGACCCTTTTCCGGTTGCGCCCGATCGCCATGACGGGAACCGTCATTCTTGCCGGTCTTTTTCCGATCATGGTGAGCCATGGCACCGGGTCGGACGTCATGAAACGGATCGCCGCTCCGATGGTCGGAGGAATGACGACCGCCATCGTTCTGAGTCTTCTGGTGATCCCCGTTCTTTACAGGATGTGGAAGGAGAGCGACCTCCGCCGGGCGACCGGCGGGACGGACCTCCAGACCCCACAACGGAAGGAGACGAATTCCCTTCCGGACCCCCACTCTCAACAAGGAGACAATCCATGAAAAAAACGACAAAACGAACGATCACACTGACAGGAACCCTCGCGGGCATTTTCTTCGCCGGAGCGATTGCCGTGGCGGATGACATGGGCTCGATGAACGGCATGAGCGGGATGGGGGACATGTCCTCCGGAGCCGGAAGCATGAGCGCGACTGTCGGCCATGGAAAAGGGATCGTCAAGTCTATCGACCACAAGAATGGAACGGTCACCCTCGAACATGGGCCCATCAAGGCGTTCGGATGGAGCGCAATGACCATGACGTTCACCCTCCGCCACCGCTCCGACATGAAAAACCTCAAAAAAGGCGAGCATGTCGATTTCGATGTGGTCCAGGACGGCCAGGGTGCGACCATTATCACGAAGATTCATCCGGTCCATTAAAGTAAAGACGAAATTGAAGACGAAATCGCAGGAGGGCATTTCATGCTTGACGGAAGACAGTTTTTTGAAAGGGGTGCTCGGAACTTTCGCTCTCCGGGATCGTGTCTTTCGTGACCCCGGAGAGAGGACGGGAAAACAGGCATGAACTGTACTCATTATCATTCCGCCGAAAGGGATGGGCTCCATCATGGAGCCCATGGGACAGGGCATGGGAAATACGATCGGGATGCAAGGCATGTCGGGATCGGGTGGCAGGACAAAGGGTGCCTGCACGGTGGTGGCTGGCCCCGCCGGTCCCATGGGGTATTGCCGGTCTTACGAGGAAAAGAGCTGACGTCGACGGGCAAGGGAGGGCAAGTCTTTTCCGGAAATTTCCGGAAAAAGAAACGAGGAAAAAATCCTTCGCTCCCCCGCCTTCCGGCAATCGTAAACAGCAATCGTCTCCCTGGGAGGAAGATGAGCCCGGGCCCGCACAAGAAGTCCCTTCGCGGGCTCCACCGAAAGATCCGGGCTTCTCCGGAGAAG
>DAIEST010000177.1 GCA_027346125.1 Leptospirillum sp.
GCAGCATAGCAGCCCGCAGTCCCCCCTCCGATGATTGCGATATCCGTGTCGATGAAATGGGTCTGACTCATATCCCCTCCAATTATTTATTAGTCACTAACTTATTAACCTTATACATAAAAAAAACAATAGAGTCAAGACGCCTCTCCATGACGAGGATCATGAATTCCTTTTTTGGTCTGCTCCAGGGAAAAGATTAGGAAGCGGTTGATCGGGAATCAACCGGGAAAGCATGAGCCAAGAAACCGGATTTTCGGAAGGAAAAAACAGGCGAACAACAATTCGGAAGAAACCGAAAGCAACGCAGGAAACAGGAAGGGGCCTGACCGGAAACCGGCCAAGCCCCTCAAGAATCCCCTTGCCGGAGTCTAAAGCAGATTCACTTCTGGGCAGAAGTCACGAAACCCCATGCAAACAGGGCCGCAACCACCACCAGAAGAACCAGCCAGGCTCCGAATGACGGATTTGCCGGAACGGCATTGTTGAAATTGACCATGTTCGAATCCCCCTTGGATTTGGAGCGGGACGACACCCCCGGACAGCACTAAAAACCTTATTAAGGAACGCAAAACGACAGACATAATATAGGCACCAATCCAATTTATTGTCAAGGATCAGGGATTTGGATGATAATGGAAGAGCGGTCATCTATCCCGATGCCGCTTACCCGAAAGGATACCGTTTCAGCATGGTTCCACTCTGGCTCAACGTGATTGCCATCGTCCTACTGATTCTGATCAACGCATTTCTGGCGGCAGCGGAGTTGTCGATCATTTCCATCCGGCTCTCCCGTGTTCACCAGATGGCTACGAACGGAGCCCCTGAAACGCTTGCAATCGAACGTCTCCGGAAAGATCCCGAACGGTTCGTCGCAACCGTTCAGGTCCTGATGACCCTGATCACCTCCATGACTTCGGCACTGACCGGAACCGTCACCTACGAGGTCCTGAAGCCACGCCTCATCAATCTGCCACTTGTCCAGGAGTTCCACTTTCTCCTTCCCCTTTCCGTCTCGGGAATCATCCTCCTCCAGGTCTATTCCATGCTCGTTCTGGGAGAAATCGCCCCCAAGACCCTGGCCATCCGGAACAACGAACGGATCGCCATGCTGCTTTCGAGACCAACTCTTTTTCTGGCCGAATTCCTTTCCCTTCCCGTCAAGATCATCACTGCCACAAGCCAGGGTTTTCTTCACATTATCGGAGTCACGACCGGAAGAACCGCCTACCCCATCAGTCCGGAAGAACTCGACCTTCTCCTCAAGGAAGGGACAGAACACGGAGTCATCAACCGGACCGAACAGGATCTGATCCAGAGTGTCTTTAAATTCACCGATATTTCCGTGAGGGAAGTCATGATCCCGCGCATGAAGGTTGTCTCGATGGACGCCTCCATGACCACCGAACAGGCTATCCAGTTTCTCTCCGATCACCGCTTCTCCCGTTATCCGGTCGTCCGTCCCGGAACAGGCGAGGTGGTGGGCATCCTGTACTACAAGGACCTCTTCGAAAGATTTGCACAGGGACAAAAGGCACGGCTTATCGACATGGTCCACGCCCCCTTCTTCATTCCGGAATCCATGAAAGTGGCCCACACCCTGAAGGAAATGCAGAAACGAAGGACACAGATGGCACTGGTCCTCTCCGAATACGGGACCATGGAAGGGTTGGTCACCATGGAGGATCTTCTCGAAGAACTCGTCGGGGAGATCGAAGACGAAAGCGACGATATCCAGAAACCCGTGGAACGACTCAGGGACGGGTCCTTCCTGATCGATGCCTCGCAGTCGATCAGGGATCTCCGGGAGGACTACAGCCTCAACATTCCGGAAGGAGACGACTATGAGACGCTCGCCGGGTACGTCATTGCCCAACTCCAGACCATTCCGAGGGGAGGAGAGTTCTTCTACGCGAACAACATGAAAATCTCGATCGTCGACATGGACAAACATCGTGTCTCGCGCGTCAAGATCGAACCGGTTCCGGAGATGCCCCCGATCCCCCCCCCTCCGGCACGGATCAAACTGACAGATCTGACAGACAACCCGCAAACCAGGAGACAATGATTGATACTGGATATTCTTCTTGCCCCCATCCGGAAACTGAAACCAAGAGAATGGCTGATCGTCCTGGCCGGACTCCTGATCGGACTCATGGTCTCAGCCATGTTCAAATCGATGGTGACCCACCAGAAGCCCCCTGCTTCCGAACGGCCGAACGGCCCTTTGTCCACAATAGAATCGCCCAGAATGTTTTCCCTGAAAACCCGGCCCATGTTCCACGATCCCAATCTCGACATCGTGGCAGTGGCCATGAAGGAATCCAAAAACCAGACATCGCTTGAAGTGAAGTTCTCCTTTCACCCCCCAGCCTCCGTTCAATCGATCGAGATCGGATCGTACGAACCTCCGAACTTCGTCGAATCTGACGGTCGGATGGTCCTCGGAACCTTCGACCCGCCCCCCTACCGTCATTTTCAGGCGGGAGAGATCTACGAAACCCTGGTTTCTTTTTCCGACATCCCCCATCATCTTCCGATCACCGTGACACTTTTCATGGGCGAGCGGATCGGAGGACGCTTTCATATGGAGCCTGTCGTACTGACCGGTCTGTCGCCCCAATCACAAACATCGTCGCATTGATCTGACCATCCCATGGAGGATTCTTCTTGACCGACACCCATTCCGCACCCGAATCCGGCAGTTCCGGCCAGATCCACCCTTCTCCGGACGACTCTTTCCCGGAATACGAATACATGGATCCTGAAGTCCGGCAGCGCAACGAACAGTTTGCCATGATCGCGATGAGCATCGTATTCGTCATGATTCTGGGGATGATCTTTGGCATGTCCGGACTGACCAGCGCATTCATGGCAGACCAGGTCAAGGGACTACGGATCATGGGGTGGGGGATGGCCATCTTTTCCGCGTCCTCCCTTCTTCACCTTCTCGTCTCCCGCATCTGGAGGGGAAGCCTCCTCCCCGGACTGGCCTCCAGAAACAGCTACCTCCTTGTCCCTTCGCTGGTCTGCGTCATCGCCTACCTTTATGCGCTCTTTTCCGACACGGCCTTCGTGTTTGTCGGCTTCATCGGTGGAAATCTCTTCTTTCCCCTGTTCGGAAAATACATCCTGTCCATGGAGCGGCCGGAGCCCCCGGTCCGCGCCGGCTCCTTCCATCTCTCACCATTCAGCAGAGTCTCCCTGGCTACGGTCGTTCTCGTCGGCATTATCGTCGGCCTTGGAATCGGGATGGACTCAGCCGGCAGCCAATCGATCGGTCGCGGGCTCTTTGCCCGGACGGTCGTTTCGGAAAAACTGCTTCAGTCCCGGAAGTCGGTCCACATGATCATCTTCCGCTTTATCAAGCCCTACCGTATTCTGGAGGCGTTGCGCCAGGATCAGTCCAGGGGAGTCCGGATCCAGGTTCTTGTCAGACCGGAAACGCTCAAAGAAGACAGGGACGCAGTCCATACACTTCTCACGGCGGGCATCCCCGTCAGAATCCTTCCATCCGACACCCCAAAATGGCTTCGCCCCTATACCGTCCTCGACGGGCGGATTCTTCTTCAGGGCTCAAAGGGTTGGTCGGATACCCCCATCCCCTTCCAGAAACAGCTCTCCGTCCAGGCCACCCTCCTTCTTTTTGAACGCATCCGGAAAATGGACTACAACTTCAAAGTGATCTGGGACCACTCAACCCCATTGTCCAGCCACCCTCCCTCATAGCCTTCGGGAGAGGCTGGAGTCCCGATCGATCCGAGGGTTTGACGCTGGAGGGGGAGAGTGCTATATTAATCACAGACCATTTCGGTCTGCGATTAAATGAGTCGGAGACTCCATTGCTCAAGCTGACGAAAAAAGTGGACTATGCCCTTCTCGCACTGAGCTTTCTGTCACAGCAGGAGCCAGAACAGGTTGTGAACATCCGGGAAATT
>DAIEST010000235.1 GCA_027346125.1 Leptospirillum sp.
CGGGGTCCAGGTTCACGACCCCGAGGATCCAGTCGTCGCCCTTCTCTCCCTGTTTGGAAAAGGCGATGATCCTGTCGTTGTCCACCGGATGGAAGACCAGGTTGTGATTCCATCCCAGAACCGGAAATTCCTTCCGGATGCGGTTCAAACGCGAAATGACGGGAACGAGGGAACCCTCCTGTCCGGGATCCCAGTACCGGACCTCGTACTTCTCGGAATCCAGATATTCTTCGCTTCCCTCCCGCAGAGGCCTGTTCAGGCACCGCTCGAACGGAGGACCGTAGATCCCGTAACTGGCAGACAGGGTTGCGGCCAATGCCAGACGGATCAGGAATGCCGTCCGTCCCCCTTTCTGAAGAAAGGCATGCAGGATATCCGGAGTGTTGGGCCAGAGGTTCGGACGGAAAAAATCCCGGACCGGAGCGGTGGTGAGTTCGGTCAGGTATTCCTCGATCTCGTCTTTCGTATTCCTCCAGGTGAAATAAGTGTAGGACTGGGAAAACCCGATATGGGCCAGATGGTACATCACCTTCGGCCGGGTGAAGGCTTCGGACAGGAAAACGACGTCCGGCTCGACGTTTTGCACCTCGGCCATGAGCCACTCCCAGAACGGAAAAGGCTTGGTGTGGGGGTTGTCGACCCGGAAGATCCGGATCCCCTTGTCCACCCAGAACAAAACGACCGACCGGAGTTCTTCCCAAAGACCTTTCCAGTCCTCTGAGAGGAAATCGAACGGATAGATGTCCTGGTATTTCTTCGGAGGGTTTTCGGCATAGTGGATCGTCCCGTCCGCCCGCTTCCGGAACCAGTCGGGGTGCGACCGGACATACGGGTGGTCGGGCGAACACTGGAACGCCAGGTCCATTGCCACCTCAAGGTTCAGGGAACGGGCGTCTTCGACCAACCGGACGAAATCGTCCATCGTCCCGAGACGGGAATCGATGGCGGTATGCCCACCTTCTTCGGAGCCGATGGCCCATGGACATCCCGGAACATCCGGACCGGCATCCGGCGTGTTGTTCGGCCCCTTCCGGAAAGCATGGCCGATCGGATGCACCGGCGGAAGATACACCACGTCGAACCCCATTTCGGCAATCCCGGGAAGCCTGAGCCTTGCATCCTCCAGTGTCCCGTGCCGGCCGGGCACCGATCCGGAGGACCGGGGGAAAAATTCGTACCAGGCTCCCCGGAGCGCACGTTCCCGTTCGACGTGGACCGGAAAAACGCCTGGCGTTTCCGTGACGAAACGGGGATCCGGGAAGCGGGAGGCGAGCGCCGCCGCCTGCGGATCCAGTGCCTCGGCCACCCGGGATTCCAGCTCTCCCCTCCTGATCCGGTCGGACCAGTCCTCAAGAAGCCGTGAAACTTCCGGGTCCCCTGCACGGCCGGCGCACATCCGGATGATTTCCTCCCCTTCCCGAAGCTCGAGGTCCAGGTCTCCGAACAGTCCCGCCTCATGTTTTTTCCGGAGAGCGTCCTGCCAGTGGGCCACATCGTCGACCCAGGCCGAAATCCGGTAGGCCCCCATTCCCGTCCCCGGGAAGGAAAACGACCCGGACCACTCGTCGTTTCCGAGCGAATCCATCCGGAGAGAAACCCAATTCTTTTCCCCCGGCGCCCGAAATTCGAGGAGGACGCAAAGAGGCTCATAGCCGTCGGCAAAAGCATGGGCCCGAACGTCTACTCTCTCTCCGGGAATGCGTTTGACCGGGTAACGACCTCCGTCGACGGAAGGCATGACCCGCTCAATCTGGACCCGCTTCCGGCTTTCGGCCCCGATCTCTTTCCAGGGTCGCAATAAACGGGAAGAGACTTTCTTGGGCATGAGTACCTCCTGGTATGCTCCTCACCTCTCCCTTATGGAGAACCGATCGGAAGGTTCACGTTTTTTCCAGATCCATATGTGTTGCCTGGCGGAACGATGACTGGCTGCCTCCTTTGAACCACATCGTACCCATTCAAAAACTGTCGCATTCCTCTCCCCGCGGATCGTGGGCAATCATTCATTCTGAAAATCAGTCAGGGGGAACCCGGACAGGCCCTCGTCATCGTCTCCCGAATCCTGATCCTCGGGGTACCGCCTGCTCCGCTACCAGACAGGCCCCGACCCTCACAGACTATTCCTGCAACCGACTGGATGAGGTGTTTCTTGTCGGGAAACTTCCTCCGGGCGAGCGGAGAGGTAAAGCGAAGCATGAATGATGAGGGAGGAGGCGGACGGTAGCGCGATCCCCTCACCTTTTTCACCCTAACCCGACTCGAAGGGAAAGACAAGTTCTCTCCTGGCATACATCCGGGCAGTCCACACAATCTGCAGCCATTGATAAAAATGGCACAACATATGGATTCTCCTGACGATTTTTTATCTGACAAGCACCGCAAAACCTTGTC
>DAIEST010000250.1 GCA_027346125.1 Leptospirillum sp.
ACGAGCATTTTCTCCTGGATCGCCGCGACAATCGTTCTGCTCGCTTCTCTCGGAACTGCCCCCCTGACAGCGAGGGCTGCATCTTCCGGCCCCGGCGTCACGAACATCCTCCTCTTCGGAAACTACGACCTGTCCTCCGTGGACAACGCCGATATCGCCACCTCTTCGCTGACAAATACGACACTGAGCGCACTGGGCACGGCAACCTCCTTCGCCAACAATTTCCAGGACGGATACGGAGCAGGGCTTGCCATCGTCTGGTGGTTCAACGATACCGTGGCGTTCCGGGTGGGAGTCCAGGGAAACTTCTTCCAGGGAAAAACCGCGGGACAGTTCACGGGGAACTCGATTCAGTCCGCTCCACTGTTCGGAGGGCTGGAAGCGAAACTGTACGGGGACGCGGACTACTTTCTCTATGGCGTGGTGGATGCCGGTGCCGCATACGAAGACGAGGTCAAGGGGTCTTCACCAACCCTGTCGAACAGTCTGGCGCACTCATGGACCACGTATGGAGATGTTGGCCTCGGACTGAACCTGAACTACATCTTTCTGGAAGTCAAGCTTGCCTACATGCCCCAGTTCGTTCCAGGCTATGGGCAGTCACAGAACGGCTTCTACTATGTTCCGGTCACCGCCGGGTTCAACTTCTAGAAGGCTTCCCTGACAGGGGACGGGGGCCGGAACCGGCCATCCGGAAGGGCGCACCGTCCCCGTCTTTCTTTTCCGGAAACCCAGTCCGTCAAGAGCCGGACGGACCCGCCGAAAGAACGACCACTTCCAGCGACGACGGAACACCGATACGAACCGGAACACCGAAATATCCCGTTCCCGAATTGACGAGAAGCCACTGTTTTCCCGATGCCGTCTCCCGGGAAAACAGTCCAAGATCGTAGTCATAAAACGGAGAGGCCAGCGTCCATCCTGAACGGAGCAGTCCGATCTGTCCTCCATGCGTGTGTCCCGACAGCGTAAGCGTGGCGGGATAGGAAGAAAGAAGATCCCACAGTACGGGGTGATGGGCCAGGACAACCACCGCATCCCCATCTGTCAGGGAAACGCCCAGGAACGCTTTTTCCGGATCAGGACCGTCTCCGCCCGGCTCCTCGGAGGAGGGATCGGAAAGCCCCACCAGCGTAATGCCATGATCCCCCAGGGGGATTCTCCGCGACGCGTTCTCAAGAACCGGCCAGCCCGCCTGCTCCAGTCGGGATACGATCGCCGGACCGTCGATCCAGTGCTCATGATTCCCCAGTACACAAAAAACGCCCAAACGCCCCTTGAGATCTCCGAAGAAATGGAGAAATCGGTCGATTTCCGGCAATTTCCGATCGATCATGTCCCCTGTGAAAACGAGAATATCGCAGGAAATCGACTCGATCGCAGCCCGAAGACGGGCCAGGGAGCGGTCTGACTCAAAGATCCCGACATGGAGATCGGAAACATGAAGGATTCTCAATCCCTCCAGTTCGGAAGCAAGATGGCCGACAGTCAGGACTCTTTCCCGAACCCTGGGCCCCCGAAGGTGATTTTTGAGGATGACAGACAGAAAGATTCCCCAGATGACCGACAGAAGAGCCAACTGCACCGACCGGGACGGGTTTCCGGAATGGGCGACGAGATGGGGATGGCGGGTCGTCCACCACCCTCCCCAGAGAAGCCCCAGTGCCAGGGATGTCACGGCCGACATGAAGAAATATCCGAAAAAAAGAGGCATCATCCAGAGGGGGCGGGGCCATTTCCTGACAAAGGCAAGATTCAGGTAGACAGGCATGGAAAACGCAAATACCAGAAATAGCGCGATAGCGGCGGGGGAGATTCCGTCAAGATACAGGAAGCCACCCAGCAGCAACTGAAAGAGAAGATAGCTTCCCAGGACAATCATCAGGAAAGAACGGACGCGCACCCTAATAATGATATATCCGATCAGAATATATGGACATCGACCGTGAAGTATTTTCGGGGATCTTTTTTCATGTCATCCAGTAACTGGTTCACCTTGTCCACAGTGTCATTCATCTTGCGACCCATCCGGGGATCGTAGAGCATCTCCCCGACAACTCCCTTGCCCGACTCGATCGCTCCAAGGATAACGGTGAGCTGGTGAATGGACTGTTTCAAATCCCTGGCCGTTCCAGGATCGTGGGCGATCACGCCCAGACTGCCGCGAGGATCGTTCAAACCGTCCAGAAGCCGGTCCAGATGGTCCAGAATGAGATCCAGCTTCTGTGTCATCTCCTTCGAATGGATCAGCGACGGAAGAGGCCCGTTTCCCCGGTTGATCCCCTGTGCCATCTCCCGGATTTCACGTGTGGTCTCATTGAGGTTATCGTAGAGTTCAGGACGCGTCATCACGCGACCCAGGGTTCCATGTCCTTCCCGGACCTGGGTCAGGAGTGCATCCAGGGACAGCGAAACATGATTGAGCGTTTTGACCAGGTCGGTCCCCTTTCCCAACACGGACTCCATGGTCCTGGTATCCTGACCGATGATGGGAATGACCGGATTCAAGGCCCCTTTTGAAAGATCCCCGGGAATCAGGTCAAGATACTTGATTCCCATCAGTCCCTGCGTCCGGATCACCGCCGTCGTTTCCTCCGAAAGGTCAGAAAGCCGTTTCGCGGAAAGCCGTATCTGGACCTGAACAAACTGGTGCTGACGATACCGGATGAAGTGAATCTTTTTGACGAAACCGCTGGTCATCCCCGAAATTCTCACCGGCGCACCGACAGTCAGTCCCCGGACATTATTGAACAGAATCGTGAGCGGTACCTGTCTGGAAAAGAGATTCTGGACCTTCCCGTAGCTGACGATGGCCAACGCGACCAAGAAGAAGCTCACGCCGACGATCAGTCCGACGCGGATCTCGGAAAGTCTCAGGTTGGAACTGCGTTTCATCGCCACAGGGCGCTCTCCCTTCGTCCGACAGATCGGACAGAAGTCATGTTGAAAGGAATGTCCTGATGAACGGGTCGTCCGAACGCTCGATCTTTTCCCGGTTCCCCGTCAGGATGACCCGAGAGTCGTGGATAAACGAAAAAAGATCCCCGACCCGGAACGCATCATGAAGGTCGTGCGTAACGACGAGACTCATGACCTGGAACTCCGACTGAACCTGACGGATCAGATCACAGATCGACCGGGAGGTGAAAGGGTCGAGCCCCGTCGTCGGCTCATCATACAACATGACCAGCGGATCCTGGGGCGCCATGGACCGGGCGATTGCCACCCGCCTTTTCATGCCTCCGGACAGTTCGTCCGGACGTTTGTCTATCACCGACTCAAGTCCCACAAACCGCAAGAGGGTCCGGATCCGCTCTTCGATCTTTTCATCGTTCCAGTCCGTATGCTCCCAAAGCCAGAACCCGATGTTTTCTCCGACAGTCAGTGAATCGAAGAGTGCCCCTTCCTGAAAGACCATTCCGATCCGCTGGCGGTATGCAAGCAACTCATTCTCCTCCAGATCCCCGACATTCGATCCGTTGACCTCGATCTGCCCGGCCTGGGGCTTCAGGATCCCCAGAACCCCCTTCAGAAGCGTGGACTTTCCCGAACCGCTGTCTCCCAGGATCACCATCGTCTTTCCATCGGGAACTTCGAGATCCACATCCTGAACCACCGGCCGATCGGCATATCCCAGGGCAACATGCTCAAAGCGGATCATGCCGACAGGCCCCAGATATTGATCAGCAGCTTGGAAATCAGAAAATTGGAGATGAGGATCCAGACAGCGGCCGCCACAACCGCCTTGGTAGTGCTTCTCCCCACTTCGTAGGCCCCCCCGGAGGTCCGCATACCGTAATGGCACCCGATAGACGTCAGGATAAATCCAAAGAAAAGCGGTTTCAAGAAGGCATTGGTCAGATTCTGGGCCGTCAGGGCATCCCGGACGCCGGACCAGAAAAGAGGAGCGGGAACATGCCCCACCGCCACCGAAATTCCAAGCCCCGCCAGAAGAGCCAGAAAATCCCCGACAATGCTGAGAATCGGCATCATGACAAGACCGGCGGCCAGACGGGGAGCCACCAGCCGGTCAAGCGGGTCGACCCCCATCACCCGGAGCGCATCGATCTGCTGGGTCGAATTCATCATTCCCAGTTCGGAAGCGATTCCCGCTGTCACTCGGGCAGACATCACCAGAGAAGCCAGAACCGGTCCCATATCCCGAATGATCGATGTCGTGACGACCTTGCCCAGAAGAGCCTTGGCACCATAGGGAGCCATAACCACTTCGAACTGGAGCGCCATGTCCAGACCGGCAAAAATACTCGCCAGAAAAACGATCGGAATGGAGCCCACTCCGATCCGATCCATCTGGATCAGGGTGTCTCCGATCCGGAAACGGGAAAACATGAACCGGAATCCCCTGGACACCATCAGGACAAAAGATCCGACCGGTTCGAAAAAGCGCAAGGCTTTCTCCAGAAAAAGCGTCATCATCTTCCACCGGCCAGTGCCGAAAGGGTTGCCCGAAGAGCCGGTTCCCCAGCATCGAAAACCGACTGTCTCCCGAGGATGGACAAGGTCTCCAGATTCAGCCGGTCTTCCCGATCCCCGTCTGTTTTGGGTGTTTCAAGAATCATCGGGCATCCCTCGAAACGGGGATCTTTCAGAAGTTTCCAGAAAAACCAGAGTCCGATCCGACCCGTTCCGATATGCGTATGCCGATCCCGTCCCGACCCGACCTCAAACAGGGCGTCGTTCAGATGCCAGGCGGTCACCTTTTTCTGAGGAGCCACCCGGCAAAACTCCCGGAGAGTCTTCTCGTAACCAGACTCGCCACTGACGTCGAATCCGGCCGCAAAAAGATGGCAGGAGTCGAGACAGAGCCCTATCCTGGAAGGATGGCCAATCGCACTGAAAAGTGCCTCCAGTTCTTCCGGGCTGCGGCCAAGCGTTTTCCCTCCGCCTGCCGTATTTTCAAGAAGCAGCCGGGTTTCCCCCTTCACCGGCCAGTCCAGAACCTCCCGGATCATCTCTGCCGCAAGGGAAATTGCAGAGTCCACCGACTGTCCCGCAGCGGATCCCGGATGCAGGACCAGACCTGAAACTCCCAGACGGTTCGAAAGGATCCAGTCTTCCAGAAGCGCTTTCCCTGATTTTTTTCGCTTTTCGGGATCGCTGGTCGCTGCATTGATCAAATAGCTTGCATGGACCAGAATCGGCCCGATTCCCATCGAACGGTGCATCGACCTGAAACGGTCAATCTCCGAATCAGAAATTTCGGGGCCGGCCCACGTTCTGGAAGAATGGCTGAAAATCTGGATCGTCCGGCAACCGAGGGCGGTTCCCCGATCGAATGCGGTCGATATTCCGCCCTGGATCGAGACATGAACACCGGTGCAAGCTGACTTGAGACAAGTTTCTGGTGTCATGCGCCAATCCGGGCAGAAGTCCGTGCGGAAACAGGAAAAGAGGGGGAACCGGGAGGTTTGTTTCGGAAAATGGCAGGCTCCACGCAAATCACATGGGATGGGGACGGGTCCCCATCGTCATGGAATGGGAAGGAACAAGACCATGATGGCTCCTGATCATCATTTGTCTTGCCATATGGCACTGCTCCAAAGTCAAGGTCTGACGGGCCGCAGCCACGGTTTCCGCGAAGGCCGGATCAGTCTTTCCAACGCGGACAGGAATCTCCGGAATCCGGGTTTGACGGCTTTCACGTCGGCAATCCTTGCCTCATCCTCGTGACGATTTCGGGATCAGACACGCGGATCCGGGCCGTTTCCATCATCCCCCATCCTCTGGCCTTCCGAAGAAGGGGCATGATGCAAGATGACGTTGTCTTGGACTCCCTGCATCCCATTTGAAAATCCTCCTCAACGACAGAGGACCCAGCCTGCTCCAAGCTACCATACGGCTTGGGCATTGGCAATGCAATCCATCATTGAATTTGTTGGATTTGGAGATAAAAACTGCTCTATAATCCTATGCATTTCGGGAAAGGGTTCCACTCCAGGGATCTTCCGTACAGAAAGAATCACAGTGAACGATTCGGTTCACATCCAATACTTGGAAGGCAGGTCGCATGATCCTTGTAACGGGCGGGGCAGGATATATTGGCTCGCACATGGTCCGGGTCCTGGTACAGAACGGGT
>DAIEST010000129.1 GCA_027346125.1 Leptospirillum sp.
CCCCAGGATGGCCGCATCCGGATCCGGACCGCCGGACGGGATGTGGATATCCGCGTTTCGACCATTCCCATCCGGCATGGGGAACGGGTGGTCCTTCGTATCCTCGAACAGGGAACCCTCTTGCTCCCTCTCTCCGAAATCGGCTTCGACAGGAACGATCTGGAAACGCTTTCCAGCCTGATCCGGCTCACGAACGGAATCATTCTCGTGACCGGCCCGACCGGTGCCGGGAAGACAACGACCCTGTACGCAATCCTGAACACGATCAACAGTCCCGACAAAAACATCATCACGATCGAAGACCCGGTCGAATACCAGCTCAAGGGAATCGGCCAGATTCAGGTCAACCCGAGGATCGAGCTGACCTTCGCGTCCGGCCTCCGTTCCATCCTTCGTCAGGATCCCGATGTCATCCTGATCGGGGAAATCCGGGATCTCGAAACGGCAGAAATCGCCATCCAGTCCTCCCTGACCGGCCATCTGGTCTTCTCCACCCTGCATACGAACGATGCCTCTTCCGCCATCACCCGTCTGGTGGATATGGGCATCGAACCATTCCTGATCTCGACCAGTCTGAAGGCCATCCTGGCCCAGAGGCTGGTCAGGAAAATCTGTCCGGCCTGCCGGGAGTCCTATACACCGGAAGACAATGAACTCATCCGCCTGGGCGTCTCTCCGAACGAACTTTCCGAAGGCATTCTGTACCGTGGGCGGGGATGCCCGGCCTGCCTGAATACCGGATACAGGGGGCGTCAGGGAATCTATGAGCTTCTCGTGGTGGACGAGATAATCGGTCACATGATCGACGAACGGGCCCAGGTCTCGGAGATCCGGCAGAAAGCCCGCAGTCGGGGAATGTTTACCCTGCTCGAGGACGGGAAGAGGAAAGTCCTCGCAGGGATCACGACAACGGAAGAGGTTCTCCGTGTGGCGCTCTCGGAAGTCACTCTTGACAGCTAGACCGACATAGATGCCTGTATACTCTTACCAGGGCGTCCAGGAAAGCGGTTCCAGAATTTCCGGACTGGTCGACGCCGACAGCCCCCGGACCGCCCGCCAGAAACTCAAATCCCAGGGCATTCTGCCCCTGACTCTGACCCTCCGCGAAGAGGCGTCCCATTCAAAAAGCTCCGGAACCGGAAAGAAAGCCCGTCCGAGAGATGTCGCTCTTGTCACCCGCCAGCTCTCCATTCTGGTCGGATCCGGCATTCCCGTCGTCGATTCCCTCGGGGCCGTCCTGGATCAGGGAATGACCGAACCATTGGGAAGCACCATTGCCGCCATCCGTGAGGATGTCAAGGAAGGCCAGCCCTTGCACCAGGCCCTTTCCCTTCATCCCAGAGCATTTTCCGAGCTCTACGTCAACATGATCCGGGCAGGCGAGGAATCGGGGACGCTCGATGTCATGCTGGAGCGGCTTGCCGACTTTCTGGAGAGCCAGGTCCAGACCCAGCGGAAGGTTCTGGGAAGCCTTTTCTATCCGCTGATCCTCATGGTGGTGGGGATCCTGATGGTCCTTTTTCTTCTGGTCGTCGTCATGCCCCGCATCACCTCCATTTTCAAGGGACTGAACGCAGCGCTTCCCCTTCCCACCGTCATCCTGATGGGAGCGTCGGACTGGGTCCGCCATGAGACCATTCCCTTGCTGATCGCATTGGCGGTCATCGTTGTCATGGTCTCCCGGTTCATCCGGTCCAACCGCAAGAAAGTCGACGGGATCGTTCTCCGGATCCCGCGACTTGGCACACTGATCGCACAGGATCAGATCGCCCGTTTCGGAAGGACGCTTTCCGTGCTGCTCAAGGGGGGAGTTCCCCTCCAGAGAGCCCTTGAGATCGGAACAGCCGTCCTGACCAACCGGGCCTTGAAAGAAGCCGTCATTCTCGCCCAGGAAGATGTCAGGAACGGAGAATCCCTGGGCCAGGCCCTGAAGCGATACCCGATCATCCCCCGGCTCGCCATCCACATGATCCAGACCGGTGAGCGATCCTGGAAGCTCGAGGAACTCCTGCTCAAGATGGCTCAGGGGTACGAGGCGGAAGTCTCCCAGATGGTTGCCACCCTGACTTCAATCATCGAGCCCATTATGATATTGTTTATCGGTGCCATCGTTCTTTTCATGGTTCTGGCCGTTCTCCTCCCCATCTTTGAAATGAGCCAGGCCGTTGAATGATCCCCGTCCCGCAAACGCCCGAAGGGAGTGAACTGCCTTGATCCCGAACCCTTTCCGTCGCCTCAAGATTCTGGGCCGCTCTCCGGGCGACCGGGGATTCACCCTCATCGAAATCATGGTCGTCATCTTCATCATCGCCCTTCTTGCCGCCCTGGTGGTACCCAAGATCATCGGACGGACGGAAGAGGCCAAGAAGGTTGCCGCCAAGGCCCAGATCCGGGAACTCGAAAACGCGCTGAACCTTTACCACCTCGACAACGGAAACTATCCGACCACGGAACAGACGCTCGACGCGCTCACCAAGAAACCCACATCTCCGCCCATTCCGAACAATTACAAGGACGGCGGATATATTTCGAAGATTCCCAAGGATCCCTGGGGCCACCCCTACATCTACATTTCTCCGGGGAATCATGGGGAATTCGACATCATTTCCTACGGAGCGGACGGCGTCCGGGGAGGGACCGGGAACAATGCCGACATCGACTCCTGGGCCATGGACAAATAGCAGGATGAACGAATACGGACGGACAGGATGAACATTCCAAAGCATCTCGAAAAAATCGTCTCGTGGATTCGGAAGCGGTCCGCCCCCCCCCTGAACCGTACAGACGGGAGCAATCCCTCCGCCCGCTCAATCGGAACCATGGCCCCGACCGTATTCCTTGTCCTTTGGGGAGCGGGGGTGTTCGTCTGGTTTTTCCTCCACGGGTTTCCCCGCCAGAAACTGGCGGAGCATTTTCTGGAAGCGGTCTCTCAAACCTCCGGACTGGGAACATCGTCCGACAGTGCCCGTTTCGACTGGCCGGCCCGCCTCTCCTATGAGGGTCTCCACCTGGTCTCCCCTTCTCCCGAGGGACCCGTCGTTTGGGAAATCCCCCGGTTTTCCGGCAATCTCGACCTGATCAGCCTTGCCTCGGGAAAACCCCGGTACAACTTCGACGTAAAAGCTTACGGAGGGGAGTTCCGCGGGCGTCTTCAACAGGCACGGCACGGACAATGGAACCATTTGCGAGGGAAGACCATCCATCCGATCGACCTCCTGACGACCAGGAAACTCCTTCGGCAGGATCTGTCCGGACGGATGAATCTGCAAACGGACTACACATGGATCCGGGGAGCCGAACAGAAAGGACACGGGATGCTGAACCTCGACATCAGGAAACTCGTGCTCCGGTCGCTCAACCTCAACGGAATTCCCCTGCCCAACCTGACATTCAGTACAGTGAATGGCCGGCTTTTCCTCCACGACGGCCAAGGGCGCATCGAATCCCTGTCTGCAGACGGGCCCCTGGCTCACGTTACGGGAACAGGAACCATCCTGCTTCGGGTCCCCTACCAGCAGAGCCTGATCAACATGGATCTTCACGCGACACTGAAAGGACAGCTGAAAGCCATCCCGCTCCCCTCCGTGGAAGCCAGAAAGGATGGAACGCTCCATATTCACCTTCAGGGTCCCCTGTCCGCTCCATCCGTCGCCCTGAACGGACTCACCCTCCCCCGCTGAGGATTCATGTCCCCTTCCCACCTATGGGTTCTCCATCCACAGATCGACGAGTTGAAGGGATACTTCGTAAGGCGTGTGAGGAAGGCATGGATCCCGGAAAAAACGCTTGCGATTCCCGTGACGCTCGCGGAGCTTGTCAGCCCTGTTTTTCCCAAGGCGCTCGACACGACAGGAACATCGATGGACCATCCCCACGGGCTCGAAACGCTGCTGCTATGGCCATCGGAACTCTCCATCGCCGGGTCATTCCGTCTTCCCGCCCTGCCCCCGGGAGAACGCAAAAGCGCCCTTGAAAGCGAAATCGAATCGCTTGTTCCCTGGAACATCGAAGAGTGCCAGGTCGCCTATTTCTCAAGACGACGGGCAAACGGATGGGATATCTACGGATGGGCGACGCCCAGACAATGGCTGGAATCCGCACTCTCCCATCTCACCAGAGCCGGCATGGAACCCCGGTACATCCTGCCCGAGTCAGCAACACTCATTCTGGCCCAGGACGAATCCCCCCCCTCCCCCGATCCCGGAGAGATGGAACTCCTGGCAGCGGCCTCTCCCCAACGGATTCTCCTTTTGGGAAATCAGGACGGATTTCCCGTCCGGGAGGCCGTCCTTACCTCAACCGATCCGGAAGAGGGCTCGCGGCGTCTTGACGATCTCCTCTCGTCCTGCTTCCTGCTGGACGATCCGTCACGGCTCGCAGTGACGGTCGTTCCGAAAGATTCCGAACAAACGGGAGACTCCCTTTTCTCCCGGGATTCCAGCAAAACGGAAAGGGAATCGGAAAGTCGCATCGGACAATTCCTGTCCGGAATCTGGCGAAGGGGGTCCTTCTGGCGGGAAACCCCCGACTTCCGGAACGGAGCGCTGACATTCCGGAAAGATCAGGAACACCTGTTCCGGGGAGCCCGGACGCTGGCAGTTCTGGTGAGCATTCTTGCCGTCTTGATCCTGACGGATGGGTGGATCCGCGTCCATGCGCTGGAGAGCCGGGTGGAAAGGACACAGAAGGCCCTTTCCGACCTGGCCCGCCAGACACTGGCACCCGCTCCGGTCGTGGAACCGATTTCCCAGTTGACCCGGAAACGGGATACCCTGTTGAAGCAGAAAAACCTTCTGTCCCGGGGAACGGATGTCATCGGCATCCTGAAAGATATTGCCGGAGCGCCGCCCTCTTCCGTCCCCTTCGAAATGGTCTCCGTCTCCATCGGGAAGCATTCCCTGACGCTGAGCGGAAAAACCGCCAGCTTTCAGGACGTGGACAGTATCCGGACCGCACTCCTCGCCACTCCCCATATCCGGACGGTCTCGGTGCAGAGCGCAAGACTAGATATCGACCGGAAAACGGTCGCCTTCCGGATGGGAGGGACCCATGATTGACCGCAAATTCCGGCTCCCGGACTCGTGGCTCCGATCTTTCCAGCCTCTGAGAGATCGATGGGAGAGTTTGAGCCTGAGGGAAAAAAGACTGATCGGGCTCCTCGCGGCAATCCTTTCCGTTTACCTCTTCTGGTTCGGAATCGAGACCGTGCTGATGGACCCCTACCGCCAGTTCCGGTCCGAAGAGCAATCCCTCAGGTCAGACATTCTCACTGCACAGTCACTTGTTCAGGAAATACGGCAAAGCCAGGAGGAAATACGGAAACGCTCGCTTCGCCTTGCGCAGGACCAGTCCGGATTCTCGCTGATTTCCTATCTCGAACAGGAAGCGAACCGGACCCATATCCGCTCCTCGATCACACAGATGACCCCCCGGGCTCTTCCCCCGGAAGAAAACTATCACAGCATTCTGGTCAGCATCCGGATCGAAAAGGTGGACCTGCCCCATATTCTTGTGTTTCTCGCCCGTCTCGAACGTTCCCCGCACCTGATCCGGATCACCCACCTGTCGATCGAACGGCGATTCGACCAACACCGCCTCCTGGATGTACACCTCGATGTCCAGAGCATCCAGTCTTCCTGACCGGAAACCGGATCGGGAGTCCGGCTTTGCACTGGTCCTCGTCCTGTTCATGGTGGGTCTGATCACCCTCCTCGTTCTCCGTTTTGTGTCCCGCAGCCGGGAAACCCTGAAAGAAGCCGAGATCTTCAGGAACGGGACACAGGCCTACTATCTGGCGAGGGCGGCGATCGAAGCCGGAAAGGTCATCCTGGTTTCGAGCACCCTCCAGAGCCAGAGTACGGGACAGAACTACACTGCGCTGAACCAGCCCTGGGCAACCCCGATCATCAACTACCCGGTCGGGACAAGCGGGTTCCTGTCCGGACTGATTGTCGACGAATCTTCCAAACTGGACCTGAACCTTCTGTCCCAGTCGGGAACCGCCCCCAACTCCCAGCAGATGATCCAGTTCGAAAGGCTCTTTTCCTTTCTGGGGGTGAACCCGGCGATTCTTCCGGAAATTGCCCAGTGGGTTGCCCCACAGCCCCCGGGAGGAAGCGGAGGGGGCGGTCCCTATGCTTCGATGATTCCCCCTTACCGGCCCAGGGGCGGTCCGATGAGCGCATTGTCCGAACTCCATCAGATCGCAGGAATGACCGAAGCCCAATATCAGGCCCTCGAGCCCTACATCACGGTCTCTTCCAATGGACTCGTGAACGTCAACACCGCCTCCGCAATCGTTCTCGAGTCGCTCGATCCGGGAATCTCTCCCGGCATGGCCGCCCAGATCATCGCAGGCCGACCCTACACGACACTGACACCTCTGTCCTCTCTCCTGGGACCAGCCGTTTTCGCGAACATCCAGGCCAGCATCACCGTGCAAAGCTCCGTCTTTTCCCTGCAGGCAGTGGGAACAGTCGGCCATACCCGTCAGGCGATCCGCGCCATCCTGTCGATCAACGGAATCCAGACGCAGACGCTTTCTTACCGGATCGGGGGAAACCGGCTTCTGGGACAGATCGAGACACTGTTGAAAAACTCGAACTCTCCCGATTCCTCCATTTCCCCTCTCCCGACGGGAACGCCCCCCTGACAGTTTCCCCTCTCGACCCGGCATTCCGGATATGAAAGAATGGATGATCACCCCCGAGATCGATACGACAGGAAAGGGACCCGTCATGGACATCACCGAACTGAACGAATTGTACGAATCGGGAGAGGAACACCGTCGAAAAGGCCGATACATCGAAGCCATTTCGGCCTATCGCCAAATCCTGATACAGGCCCCGGACTCCCCCGTTATCCTGAGGCGGCTGGGTGAATGTCTTCTGAAAAAGGGCGTCCCCCGGGAGGCGGTCGGATGTTTCCACGACGCCATCCGGCTCGATCCGTCCGACCCGGAACAGTTCCACCAGCTGGCCGAAGCCCATCGGCTCGTCGGAGATATGGAACGGGCGATCATTGCCTACGAACGCGCCTCCAATCTGGCCCCGGATCATGTGGGATACCGGGTGGATCTGGGATGGTGCCTGGCGGATCTGGGATCGATGCAGAAATCGTCAGAACTCCAGGAACGGGCGCTCGTCACATTCCGGAAAGCATGCGAACTGAACCCCCGGGATCCGGGCGCGCTGGAAGGACTGGCCTCCCTCCACAAGGACAGGGACGAAATCGACCAGGCTCTGGAAGCGATCGACCGGGCTCTGGTCCTGGATCCCTACGACCTCGACCGCATTGAGCTCAAGAACCGGATCCTCAGGCGAAAAAACTGACCCTCCGTTTCATCCGGAAACAGGCGTGACCGAAAACACAGGGAAGACTGTTGAATTTTCGGATCCCTTCTCCTAGAATCTGCACCCGTGGGAGGTTCTCCCCCAATTGCCCAACCTGTATCCATAACGTAAGGAGTTTCGATGTTCAGCCGGAAGTTTTCGTCCTATCTTCTCGTTGCCTGCATGATGGTGTCCTTCATCGGGCTCCGCGCTCCTCTCTCCTGGGCTGCCGATGCCACCGCCCCGGCAACCTCCTCCGCTCCAGCGACGACCGCCCCGGCTTCGCCCGCCCAGCCAGCCAAGAAACATCACCCGAAACACCATCGTCGTTTCCATCATCGACATCATCGTTGCAACCACCATACCCGGTACTATCGGCGTCATCACCGGTGCTACCCGCACCATCACCATCGCCGGCACCATCACCGACACCACCATCACCATAGCAACTGAGCGTATCTCACGGTCCGGCTGGGATTTCCAGCCGGACTCTCCCTCAGGAATCTTCCCCGAACCGGATACTGGGAATCTTCCTGGCCGACCCCTTTCTCTCGTACATTCTCCGGTCTGCCACGGCAATCAGTCCGTCTACATCGTTGCCGTCTTCCGGATAGATCGCCCATCCGATACTCACGCCCACTTCATTCAATCCGAGTTCGGGAATGAGGGGACTCTCGTTCAAACGCGCCACAATCCCGTCCACGATGCCGGGGATCCCTTCACTGCTTTCCAGGGGATCCAGGAAAACGACGAACTCGTCCCCGCCCAACCGGGCAACGAGATCTCCTTTCCGGAGATGGGAGACGAGCCTGCGGGAGAACTCGATCAGAAGCCGGTCCCCCGCCTGATGGCCGAACCGGTCGTTCACCTTTTTGAAACCATCCAGATCGAGATACAGAACTGCGCACAGGTGGGGGTTCCGGGCGACCCGGGCCAGCATCCACTCCATCGTTTCCGACAAAAAGCGACGATTGGGAAGCCCCGTCAGGGGATCATGCGCCGCCTCCTTTTCCAGAAGCGCGTGCAGACCGTGCATCACCCTGTTATGTCGCCAGAGATAGGTATATCCAAGGAACAGGGTGACCAGGAGGAGACTCAGAAAAAAAAGGGCCGTGATTCCAAGTCTGGACTCCTGTCGTTCCGCCTGGAGGCGGATCCGGGCGGATTCCGTTTCCAGCATCCGATCCAGTCGAGAGATGATCAGTCGGATCCGTTCCTTGGACACATTCAGAAAATCCCGCGGACCATGCCCGGGAAGTGCCGGACCAAGATAGCCCCTCCTGAGTCTGATGGCCCAGTCCATTTCCCTGAGCTTTTCCCTGACAAGGCGAGCCAGTGTGCGGATCGTCCCCGGATCCACCGGATGGGGAAAGTCCGACCGGATCAGCCTGTTCAGGACGGCGACAAGACGATCCCGGGAACGATGGTAGGAAACAAGAAAGACCGGGTTGCGTGTCAGGAGATACTTTCGCTGGCCGCTTTCCGTATCGAGAAAATCGACCAGAACCGTATCGAGCCGATGCTGAAAACTCATCAAGCGCTCCTGGCCGTGCATCTCCCGGAAGAAAGAGACACTGTCCTTCAATGTGAGCGTTCCGAACACCAGGATCAGGAAAATGACAAAAAGGATTCCGAAGAGGAGGATGGCCTGAACACGGATCCAGCGGGGCCGGACCTTTGTCTGGTGGAGGGACGCCATCAACGGATCATTTCATGATGATGAAATAGGAGATTCCGCACTATTATGGCCAAGTTCTCCCGCCTGTTGGGAGGTCGCGATCACTCCGGTTAGCCAGAGGGTCCAGAATATGATAAAAGGCTATTTAAAGATAGCAATAGAGAACCTTCCATGACAACAGCCCCGATCTTCCGGAGATGTTTGCGGTCCTTCCCGCAAGCGACTATCATGGACTCTCTCAAGAGGAGGTGGGAATGGATCCCAACCGGATCAATCGTCTGGAAGAACTGCTGGCCAGGAATCCCGAAGATCCCGTGCTTGGATACGGTCTCGGATCGGCCCATCGGGAAGCAGGCAATCTTCCCAGAGCAAGAGAGATCCTCGAAGAGGTCGTCAGACAAAAACCCGGTTATGCAGCCGCATGGGAAGTGCTGGGGCTGACGCTCGAGGAAATGGGCGATCGGGAAGAAGCGATCCGCGTCTATGAAAACGGGATCCGGATCAGCCGAGAGGGAGGATTTCTGGCCCCGGAAAAACAGATGGCCCGTCGACTGAAACGCCTCCTTTCCCCTCGTGCAAAAAACAGGATTCCCGAAGAATGAACGCCACAACCCGCAAAGAAAACGTCCCCGCGTCGCTCGCGCGAATACGGCATATGGGAATCGGGCTTTCGACGGACCTCTATTTTCCGCCCATCGAAGACCTGGTCCGGGCCCTTTCCGGAGAATCCGGACCGGACTATCTGGAAATCTTCCGGGGACGGACCCAGGATCTGGAACAGGCCCGGACCCGGATCGTTCCTGCTTCCATCGGACTGGCCTACCACGGAGACACTTTGTGGTACACGCAAACCGACTTTCCCGAGAATCCTGCCTACATCCAGGAAATACGCCGGGCCAACCGCCACCTTGACGTACTCGGATCTCCCTGGATGATTCACGAATGCGCCCACAAATCCATCCTGGGACGGACATTCGGGAGCTATCTCCCCCCGGTCATGGAAGAATCTTCCGCCCTCTGGATCAGGACGAATGCGATCCACCTCCAGAGCCGCATGGAGGGTCGATCTCTTCTGGTCGAAATCCCTCCGTTTCCGATGTTTTCCCTGGGAACGCTGTCCCCCGGCAACTTCTTCAGCCTGCTTCTGGACGGAACGGACCTGGGAATGGGTCTGGATATCGGGCACGCCATGACAGCCTACCGTCTCGAGAAAAGCCGCTTCGATCCCGAGGATCTGGCCCACTGGATCCGGACCACGTTCCCGACGAACCACATTGTCCAGATCCATGCCGGCGGTCTCGTTCCCTTCCGGACCGAATCCGGAACCGATTTCTGGGACGACCACTCCCGTCCCATTCCCGCACTCCTCTGGGAGTGCCTTGAAGCGGTTCTGGAGTTATGCCCGCTTCCGGCTCTCAAGGGAGTGGCCCTTGAAGTGGACAACAAGGAAATCCCGCTGATCCTCCAGGAGTTCTCTCGGTTCAGGGATCTGGTCGTCCGGTCATGGGAACAGCCTTCCTTTCCGGAAGACATCGCCCCCTCCCCGAATGGGGAACCGGAGCCCTCCCCTTTCCGGGATTCCCTCCGGATCCAGCAGGAGCATCTTTACAACTGCTACCTGACTACCCTTCTGACGGACGATACGGGATCCCCCCTGCCTCTCAGGGGGGATCCGTCCCGATTCCGGCAACGTTATTATGCCGACGAGATCTGGAGGTTCGGAGGATACGTACCCGACCTTTTCCCTGCCACACTGGCCTTGCTCGACCCCATTCCGGGGGATCTCCGGCAGGCATTCGTTTCGTTTTTCCACACCGTCGGGATCACTGAACTGGAACCCTATGATTTCCTCCGGACAAAAGTGACCCTGATCCAGCTCTGGATACAGGATCTCTCATCCCGAAATCTTCTCCAAGGAAAGGTGGTACAGCGTGTTCTTGAAATGGCCCAGATGGAAGGCAACCGGATCCTCCTCGACCAGGAATGGATCAACGGGGATCCCTACCCGGAAGAATCTTCACCGGCGTCTTTTCCCCGGGAAACTCTCTAGCCCGAGGTTTCGGCAAGGATGGGCATTCGGATTTCTGTTCCTTTCCCTGGCGGCATGCCAGAGTGCCGGACACGCATCCCGGGAAACCGCTCAGAACAGGATCCATCTCACAGGAAATGTCATC